>JALAGW010000314.1 GCA_022712235.1 Brevundimonas sp.
CGTCCTGGGCGGCGACGACCAGCCAGCCGATGAGATCGCGCGCCTTCAGCGGCGTCAGCAGGTCGAACCCCGCCCAAAGCGCCAGCAAGGCGCCGCCGCCCAGGACGAAGGCGACCCGGCCGATGCGGCCGCTGGACGTCAGGAACAGGTCGGAGAAGCGGTGCATCCGGTGTCGACTGCAAGAAAATGACAGTCTCGCTTAAGGCGCTGGTCGGGATGAGTAAACCGGTGCAAATCGCACCAGGCGCAGCGGTCAATTCGTCGCGGGGCTTTAACGCGGGGCTTTCTTGGGTTTAAACACGGCCAACCCACGTTTGACGGCCTTCCGGGAGTATCTCCATGCAACGTCTGCTCACCGCCTCGGCGGCTGTTCTCGCCCTTGCCTTCGCGGCTGGCGGCGCTTCGGCCCAGGATTTCGGCGCTCTGGCCCGTCAGGACCTTCAGGCCATGCACGACGCGCTGAAGGCGAACCATCCCGCCGCCGTCACGCCGGGCGCCGCCAGCGAAGGCTTCCGCAGCTGGATCGACGCCGGTCTGCAGGACGCCCAGGGCAAGGCCGGACAGGTCAACAGCGGCGAAAGCCACGCCTATCTGCTCAGCTACTACGCCAACGGATTCCGCGACTCGAACATCGCCGCCATCCCCACCTTCGACCGGGCCAGCCCCTTCTTCGCCACCAGCTGGCCCGGCGTGGCCACGGCCTGGCGCAACGGCGAATATGTGGTGTCCTATGTCCAGCCGGGCGTGCGCGGCGCGCCGCCGGTCGGCGCCGTGGTCAAGAGCTGCAACCGGCAGCCCATCGACGAGGTCGCCAAGACCAAGCTGGATCGTTTCGAGGGCGACCTGACCACCGAAGCCGGCCGGGTCCGCACCGCCCCCTATCTGCTGTGGAACCGCAACAACCCTATGGCGGGCGGCGTGCCGTCGACCTGCGACTTCCAGGTCGGCCGTCGCACCCGTGAATACAAGCTCAGCCCGCAGCCGGCGACGCCGGCGAACCTGGAGGCCGCCTACCGCGCCTCGGTCTTCACGCCCGGCGCGACCAAGCTGTCGATCGAACAGGTCGACGGCCGTCCGTGGGTGCATGTGAACTCGCTGGACGACAGCGCCGGCTGGGACGCCTTCTTCGCCCAGATCGAGGCGCAGGCCGCCACGCTGCGCGGCGCCCAGGGCCTGGTCATCGACCTGCGCGGCGCCGACGGCGACTCGATCAACGCCACCGCACGCGGCTATGGCCTGGCCAACCGCATCTGGTCGCCGGAGTTCACCGTCAGCCGCCAGCCGGAAGCCGGTCAGATCACCTATCGCGCCACCGCCGCCAACCGCCAATGGTTCGCAGACACCCTGAACCGCATGCAGTCGGACCCGCGTTTCGTCCAGGAATCGGGCCCGGTCATCGAACAGACCCAGGCCATCGTGGCCGCCTTTGACTCGGCTCTGGCCGCCGGTCAGCAGACCTTCGTCATGCCGGGGCGGCCCGCCGTGGCCGACACCGGCGCCGCCAACCCCGTTCAGGGCCAGGTCGTGGTTCTGGTGGACGGCGGCTGCACCAACGGCTGCCTGGACACCCTGGACCTGCTGACCCGTCTGCCGAACGTCCGTCTGGTCGGCGCTCCGACCGCCGTGGACTCGATCTTCATCGAGCCGACCGTGCAGCGCCTGCCGTCGAACTATTCGGATCTCAGCTATGGTCACAAGGCCTGGACGACGCGTCAGCGCGGCAACAATCAGGGCTATGTCCCGGCCGAAGGTCTGGCCTTCACCGGCAACCCCGCTGATGAAGCCGCCGTCCGCGCCTGGGTCGGGACTTTGTTCTAGGCCTATCGCGCTTCGCGCTCGTTTCATGAGTGGGCCTACCGCCCTTTTGGGCTGCTTGAGGCCCGGAATGGGCTAAACGATTGGGGCCGGACGGTGGAAACATCGTCCGGCCCTTCCTATTTTGGGGGGCATGACCCAGACCGAATCCCCCACGCCGCTGCGTTCGCCTTCGGGCTTTGATCTGACGCCGCCGAGCGAGAGCCAGCGCGTGGCGCTGGAGGCCGACCTGTCGCCCGAGGAAAAGCGGGTCCTTCTGGCTCACGGCACCGAAGCGCCCTTCTGCGGGACCTTGCTGGGCGAGAAGCGGGCAGGGGTCTTCTGTTGCCGCGAATGCGGTCTGCCGTTGTTCCGCTCGGCTACCAAGTTTGAAAGCGGCACCGGCTGGCCCAGCTTCAGCGTCCCGGTGGACGAGGCGCACGTTCGCGCCGTGCGCGACGACAGCTACGGCATGGTACGCATCGAGACCCGCTGCGCTCGCTGCGACAGCCATCAGGGTCACGTCTTCCCCGACGGCCCGCCGCCGTCCGGTCTGCGCTACTGTATCAACTCTGTGGCCCTCAGCTTCGTGCCGGAAGGCGAGGCCTTGCCCGACCCCCTGGGGCGGGGCGATGGGACGGCCTGAGCGAACAGTCGTTTTGGGGCCGCATTTGCGGTTAGGGTAGGGGTGAACGGGAGTAAGGGCGCATGATGATCGAACTGACCGCCGCCGCGATGTTGCTGGCGAACATGGACCCGGAGGGCGTCGTCTCGACCGCGCCGAGGGGCGATGAGGCGGTGCTGACGGCGTCGGCGGCCACGCTGGCCGGCTCGACCAGCGACGCCTCGCCCAGCACCACGGTTCAGAGCGCCGCGCCGCATGGTCTGTCCACCGATGAACAGATCGCCCGCTGGATCGGTGAACGCACCGCCGAGACGTCCAGCCGCGCGCCGGCCGATCCCTGGGCCGAATCGGAGCCGCGCAAGATGCACGGCGAGTTCAGCGTCGGCATGGGCACCGGCGGCTATCAGGACTATTCGGCGGCGGTGTCCCTGCCCGTGGGCGAGACCGGCACGCTGAACCTCATGGTCAGCCAGACCAAGAACAGCCCCTGGGGCTATGGCTACGGCTATGGCTCGCCCTGGGGCTATGGCGGGTATGGCCGTCCCTTCGGTGTGGTGGAGGCGCCGGGCTTCGAGGGGACCTACTTCCGGGGGCGGCCCTATGCGCCGCTGCGCGTCCGCCCCGGCTCGACGCAGGAAACAAGCACCTCGGTCGGGTTCTCGCTGCGCAGCGGCGACTGAAATCTCCAGTCCGATCCTCTGAACTGAGGCCTTCGCGCCACGGCGCGGTCGGTTTCGACCGGGGCGTCCCATCGCCGCATTCCCTTTGGGGCGCGATCTCCCATATGCGTCGGGAGATAGAGGACCAGTATGGATAGTTTGCTTAGTTCGGCCGCCGATTTCATCGCCAGACACCATGTCTGGGCCGGGGTCGTTCTGGGGTTGGTCACCTTCTTCGAATCTCTGGTGGTGATCGGCGCCTTTGTTCCGGCTACCGGCCTGCTGGTCGCGGCGGGCGGTCTGGTGGCGGCGGGCGTGCTTGATCCCGTCAGCGTCATCGCCGGCTGCGTCATCGGCGCGGTCATGGGCGACGCCATCTCCTACTGGATCGGGCGTCGGCTGGGCACGGGCGTGCTGCGCCAGCCCATGCTGCTGCCGCACCGTCGCAAGATCGCCTGGACGCGGCTTTACTGCCGTCGCTACGGCGTGGCCTCGATCTTCATCGGCCGCTTCTTTGGCCCGCTGCGGGCCTTCGTGCCGGTCATGGTGGGCGTGCTGCGGATGCGCCAGCGCGTCTTCCAGTTGGCCAATGTCACCTCCGCCTTCGTCTGGGTCCTGGCCATGCTGGCGCCCGGCTATCTGGCCGCCAAGGGCCTGGCGCAGCTGGAGTTCATGAGCGAGGCCCACGGTCCGACCCTGATGCTGATCGCCTTCGCCGTGGTGGTGGTCGGGGCGGTGATCCTGATGCGCTGGCTGAAGGGCCGGGCCGCCAAGCGCTCGGCCTTGCTGGCCGCGACGGTCGAGTAATTCCCGACGTCATCCCGGCCGAAGCTTAGCTGAGAGCCGGGACCGCCCAGGACGCCGTCGTCAGCGCTTCTTGCGGTCCCGGACAAGCGCTGCGCGCTTTCCGGGATGACGGTAGCAACCGACCATTAAAAAAGGCCCGACCGGATGGTCGGGCCTTCTTCGTTTCAGGACTGAGCGGGGTCAGTCCTGACCGTGGCTGTGACCGTGGGCGTCAGCCTCGGCGGAGGCTGCGCCCGCGCTCCAGGCCTGACCGTCGGCGGTCTGGTGCCAGAAGGGCTGACGCGGGGCCTGACCGACCTCGTTCATCTGGTTGTCGAAGATGCGGCCGTTGATCATGGTGTAGCCGATCTTGACCGTGTTCCGCAGGTTCTCCAACGGGTTGGCGTCCAGCACGACCAGGTCGGCCAGCTTGCCGGTCTCCAGCGAGCCGATGTCCTTGTCCATGCCGAGCGCCGTGGCGCCGTTCAGGGTGCCGACGCGCAGGGCTTCGTGCGGGGTCATGCCGCCCTGTTCGAACATCCACAGCTCCCAATGGGCGCCGAGGCCTTCGCGCTGGCCGTGGGCGCCGATCTGCACCGACACGCCTTCGTCGGCCAGGCGCTTGGCCTCGCGGGCGATGGAGATGTGGTTCAGTTCGTCCGGCTGCACATGGACCGGGCGACGGGCGCGGCTGTCCAGGATGCGGCGGGGCACATATTTCGTCAGGATCGGGTCGTTCCAGACGTCGGTGGCCTGATACCAGTAGTTCTCGCCCCAGTTGCCGCCATAGGCCACGATCAGGGTGGGGGTGTAGGCCACCCTGGTCTGACGCCACAGCTGATGCACGTCGGCGTAGAGGTGGGCCAGCGGGATCGAATGCTCGACCGTGGTGTGGCCGTCCACCACCATGCTCATATTGTGTTGATACAGCGCCCCGCCCTCGGGCACGCCCATCATGCCCAGCTCGCGCGCGGCCTCGATGATCTGCTGACGCTGGTCGCGGCGGGGCTGGTTGTAGCTCTTGACGCTCCAGGCTCCGATGGCCTGCATCCGGCGCAGGTTGGACAGGGCGTCGTCCAGATCATTGACCTGGGCGGTAAAGGGCGTCGCCGCCCCATAAAGGATGGTGCCGGTCGAGAAGATGCGCGGCGCGACCACGCGCCCGGCCTTGGCCAGTTCGCTGTGGGCGAAGATCTCGCTCGAATCATTGGACGGGTCGTGGATGGTGGTCACGCCGAAGGCGAGGGCGGCGTAGTTGACCCAGGACTGCTGCGGGATGATCTCGTCCGAGCCCATCGAGCCGTGCCAGTGGGCGTCCACCAGACCGGGGATGATGGTCTTTCCGGCCATGTCCATGACGCGGGCGTCGGCCGGGACGCTGACCGAGCCGCGCGGGCCGATGGCTTCGATGCGATTGCCGTTGATGACGACCACGCCGTCCTCGATAACCTCGTCGCCCTTCATGGTGATCAGGCGGGCGCCGCTCAGAACCACGCGGCCGGTCGGCTTGGCGTAGTCGGCGCTGAAGCCGATCTTGATCCCATGCTCGGCGGGCTTGGGCAGTTCGGCGGGCGCGCCCTCGGCGAAGGCGAAGCTTTCGCTCAGCGGGCGCGAGAACAGCTCCGGTCCCATCGACCATTGCAGGCGGCTGGAATCGCCGGACCAGTGCAGCCACTCGCCCGCATCGCGGGTGACGCGGGTCTGGGGCAGGGCCTTGGTGTCGGCCCCGACCGTGATGGCGCGGCCGGTGGCGACGAAGGGCGTGACATAGGCGTTGAAGCGTTCGGTCCAGGCCACCCAGTGCTCGTCCGGCGAGACGGAGAACTCGGCCGCCCATTCGCTGCTCAGGTGCTTGCGCTCGTCGTCGCCCGACAGGTTGACCGACTTCAGCACGCGCTTGTCGCCGTCGCGCGCGGTCAGGAAGATGCGGTCGTTGCGCGCGCCGAACTGCGGGTTGGAGCCCTCCTCGGTGATCTTGACCGGCTCGCCGCCGCGCACCGAGGTGCGATAGACGCCGGGCTCGCGGCTCCACAGGGCGGTGCGCAGGAAGCCGTCGCTGGAGGTGCGATAGACGATCGTCTGGCCGTCGGGCGAGAACTGCGGCTCCAGATAGTGGCCGGGATGGGCGCTGATGACGCGGCCCTCGCCGCCGGCGGCGGGAATCACCCGCAGCGTGCCCAGGTCCTGATCGTTCCAGGTCGTATAGACGATCGAACGGCCGTCACGGGACCAGGACGGATAGAGCTCAAAATGGTCGCTCTGGCGCGTCAGGCGACGGGGCGTTCCCGCCACGCCGTTCCTCAGATCGCGAATCCACAGATTGCCCAGGGCCTCGAACACCACCTTGGAGCCGTCGGGAGACGTCTGAGCCCAGCGGACCATCTTCACGTCGAACTGGTCAGGCGCGACCTCGACCGGGAAGCGCACGGCCTCCTGCACGCGGCGGGTGTCGGCGACGTGGAAGGGAATTTCGGTCACGGCCTTCGACGCCACGTCGATGCGATGGATCTTGCCGCCCGCCCAGAAGACGATGCCGGTGTTGTCGGGCGTCCAGCTCATCGTCGGATAGACGCCGTGGATGGCCCAGGTTTCCTGCAGGTCGCGGTCCAGGGCGTCGTAGATCGGGGTCTCGCGGCCCGATTCGAGATCCATGACGTAGAGGACGGACTTGTAGCGGTCGCGCCGGATGAAGGCCAGGGACTTGCCGTCGGGCGAGGGGGTGGGGCGAATCGAGCCGCCGGGGCCGGTGACGAAGGGCGTGATCTCGCCTGTCTCGCGATCCAGGCGCCGGATCACATAGATCTGGGTGTTCGGGTCCTTGGAATAGTCGAACACGCCGCCCGGCGTGGAATCGTCGCTGAAGTAGAGGTAGCGGCCGTCGGGCGAGAAGGCGGGCTCGCCCGTGTCCTTCTGCTGGGTGCGGCGCTCGGTCAGTTGCACGCCGCCGCCGCCGCCGCGGTGATAGAGCCACATCTCGCCCGCGCCCAGCGAGCGCGACGAGGTGAAGTGCTTGCGGCCGACGATGAACTGGCCGTCCGGCGACCAGTCGGGCTGGGTCAGCAGGCGGAAGGTCTCGTTGGACACCTGCCTGGCGTTCGACCCGTCGCGATCCATGACCCACAGGTTGTCGCCGCCGCCGCGGTCCGAGGTGAAGGCGATGGAACGGCCGTCCGGCGAATACTTGGGCTGCATGTCCCAGGCCACGCCCGAGGCGATGGCGCGGGCCTCGCCGCCGGTGATCGGCATGACATAGATGTCGCCCAGCAGGTCGAAGACGATCTCGCGGCCGTCAGGGCTGACGTCCAGCGACATCCAGGTGCCCTCGGTGACGTCGATGCTGGCGTCGTGCGAGGCGCCCGGCGGGTTCTGGACGTCCCACTTCGGCTTGGCCGGGGTGGTCGCGGCGGTCGCCGTCGAATCGCTGGCCGGCGCGTTTTGCGCGAACGCCGGGAAGGCCACGGCCAAGGCCGCGACGGTGGTCAACAAACTGCGCTTCATGAAAGCCCCAACCCCTTGCAACTGAGGTTGAAAGGTCTAGCGGGCAGGGGGCTGTCTTGACCAGATGTCAGGTCTCGACCGGACGCATTTCATCCGCGTCAGGACAGCACAGCCAGATTGTCGGGGAAGTGGCCCCGGCCCTTGCAAATCGTTGATCTGCAAGGGCCGGGATGGTGCCGCCGGGGGGAATCGAACCCACGACCTCAGCCTTACCAAGGATGCGCTCTACCACTGAGCTACGGCGGCCCTCAACGAGGAGAGCGGCCGTATAGCCAACGACTTCGGGGCGGCACAAGCGGAAAATGCATGCTTGATCAAAAACTTTGGCCGGGCTCTGCTGCGCAACATGGATACCCCGCCCAAAGACGCCGTTCCCGCCGCTCCTGCCGTGGAGCCGACACGCGAACAGAAGGCCAAGGCCGAACGGGCCGTGCGCCTGGCCGCCGCCCTGCGGACGAATCTGAAACGCCGCAAGGCGCCGACCGCCGCGCCGCGCCCCGCTACCGAGCGCAACTGAAAGTCATCGTATCTGCGCGCATCGGCCTCTTTCGCGAGGGCGTAAGGGCTTGCTAGATAAGCGGTTCGCCGGGGCGCAGTGTTTCCGGCCGCGAAAGATTCCATGGACAGCATCGTCATCCACGGCGGCAACCGCCTGAACGGCCAGATCGAGGTCAGCGGCGCCAAGAATTCGGCCATCAAGCTGATGGCGGCTTCGATCCTGACGGATCAGCCCCTGCTGCTGACCAATATGCCGCGTCTGGCGGACACCCGGTTCCTGGGCCAGTTGCTGCAGCAGTTCGGCGTCGAGGTGACCGAGCGCAACGGCGCCGACGGTCAGGAGACCCTGTTCCATGCGCCGCAACTGACCTCGACCTTCGCCCCCTATGATCTGGTTCGTCAGATGCGGGCCTCGTTCAACGTTCTGGGGCCGCTGCTGGCCCGCTCGGGCGAGGCCAAGGTCTCGCTGCCCGGCGGCTGCACCATCGGCGCGCGCCCGGTCGACCTGCACCTGATGGCCCTGACGGCCATGGGCGCGGAGATCGAGCTGGAGGAAGGCTACGTCTCCGCCCGTGCGCCCAAGGGGCTGCAGGGGGCCGAGATCGAATTCCCCTTCGTCTCGGTCGGCGCCACCGAGCACGCCTTGCTGGCGGCGGTGCTGGCGAACGGAACGACCGTGCTGAAGCGCGCCGCGCGCGAGCCCGAGATAGGCGACCTGGCCCGCTGCCTGATCGCCATGGGCGCCAGGATCGAGGGTCTGGACACCGACGTCTTGACCATCACCGGCGTCTCGTCGCTGAACGGCGCGACATGGTCGGTGATTCCCGACCGGATCGAGATGGGCAGCTACGCCCTGGCCGCCGCCATGGCCGGGGGCGAGGTGCGCCTGACCAAGGGACGCGCCGATCTGATCACCGCCCTGACCGACAAGATGATCGAGGCGGGCGTCGAGGTCGAGCCGACCGCAGACGGCGTCATCGTGCGCCGCGACCCGGCGCAGCGGCTGAAGGCCGTCAACGTCACCACGGAAATCTATCCGGGCTTCGCCACCGACCTGCAGGCCCAGTTCATGGCTCTGATGACAGTCGCCGAAGGGACCAGCGTCATCCACGAGAACATCTTCGAGAACCGTTTCATGCACGCGCCCGAACTGGCGCGCCTGGGCGCCGACATCTCGGTCCACGCGGGCGAAGCCCATGTGCGCGGCGTCGAGACGCTGCATGGCGCCCCGGTCATGGCCACCGATCTGCGCGCTTCGATCAGCCTGGTCATGGCCGGCCTGGTGGCGGATGGCGAAACCACGGTCGGTCGTGTGTATCATCTGGATCGCGGCTTCGAGCGGATGGAAGAAAAGCTGGGAGCCTGCGGCGCCGACGTGCGGCGCGTGAAAGGCGGAGCGGATGAGCACTGAGGTCGAGGCGATCTCTGACAACGACGCGGCGGCCGAAGCCCTGGCCCCGATGGAGCCCTTGCGCCTGCTGGCCGAGGACGCCGTCGATCTGCAGATCATCTCGGCCGCGCTTCAGGACGCCATCATGCGGCCTGTCGACATCCGCTGGGAAAAGGAGGCGCGGCGCCTGACCATCGTCCTGTCTCGCTTCTGCTGGGAATGCGGCGGCACCCGCGTCATGGCGGCGATGCAGTTCGGCGACGTCGAGGCGGTCAAGAGCCGCCGCCTGCCGCGTCTGCCTGAATCGGCGCTGGAGCTTCTGGCCCTCGATTTCGAGCCGACAGAGGCGCCGGGCGGTCGGGTGATCCTGATGTTCGCCGGTGGCGGGGATCTTCGGATCGACGTGGAGTGCCTGGACGCGGTTCTGACCGACCTGTCGGATCGCTGGCCCGCCCGCGTGGCCCCGACCCATCTGGATGAGACTTCTGCCGACGAGGCCAAGGCATGAGCGGACCGCACAAGCTGACGGCTATCGAGGTGGACGCCGCGACCCTGCCGGCCGCCACGGCCGAGATCGAGCATCAGCGTCGTGTCGCCATCTTCGACCTGGTGGAAGCCAACAGCTTCACGCCCGAGGGGGCCGAGGGCGGGCCCTATACCTTGCGACTGTCGTCGCAGGACAACCGTCTGGCCTTCGACATCGCCGGGCCGGACTTCGCCCGCACCCACGTCCTGTCGCTGTCGCCGATGAAGACGGTGATCCGTGACTACGCCCTGATCTGCGAAAGCTATTACGAGGCCCTGCGCGGCTCCTCGCCCAGCCAGATCGAGTCGGTCGACATGGGGCGTCGCGGCCTGCACAACGAGGGCGCGGAACTGCTGCGCGCGCGGCTCGAAGGCAAGGTCGAGATCGACAAGGAAACCGCCCGGCGCCTGTTCACGCTGGTTTGCGCCGTCTATCGACGCGGCTGAACTCGACTATTTCGGCGTTTTGGTGCATTAGGCGCCTCCTTCACGGCTCGCGTTCACGCCCGACGCGAGCCTTAAGCCGTTTTTCCGGGCGAGAGAGACCGCATGGCCAAGGAAGAGCTTCTCGAGTTCCCCGGCGTCGTCAGCGAGCTGCTGCCGAACGCCACTTTCCGCGTGACGCTGGAAAACGACCACGAGATCATCGCCCACACCGCCGGCAAGATGCGCAAGAACCGCATCCGCGTTCTGGCGGGCGACAAGGTGCTGGTCGAAATGACGCCCTATGACCTGACCAAGGGCCGCATCACCTATCGCTTCAAGTAAGGACGCGCGTGTCGCGTCCTGACCTTTCGGCTCCGAGGCTGGTTCTGGCCTCGTCGAGTCCGCGTCGCATTGAATTGCTGGCGCAGATCGGGGTGGTTCCCGATCATGTTGATCCCGCCGACATTGACGAGACGCCGCTGAAGAACGAGACGCCGTCGCGTCTGGCCGAGCGTCTGGCCCGCGGCAAGGCCGAGGTGGTGGCCGCAAGGTCGCCTGACGCCATCGTCCTGGCCGCCGACACCGTCGTCGCCCTGGGCCGTCGTCTGCTGGAAAAGCCGGCGGATGAGGCCGAGGCCCAGCGTTTCCTTGAACTGTTGTCGGGTCGCAATCACCGCGTCTTCACCGGCGTCGTCGTGATCGCCAACGGCCAGACGACCTGTCGGGTCGTGGACACCCGCGTCTCCTTCAAGACCCTGTCGCCCGAAGAGATCGCCACCTATGTCGCCTCGGGCGAGTGGCGCGGCAAGGCGGGCGGTTACGGCATTCAGGGGGCGGCGGCCGCCTTCGTGCGCCGCATCGTCGGCAGTCATCCGGCCGTCATGGGGCTGCCGCTCTATGAGGCGGCGAACCTGCTTCGGGGCGCCGGCTGGCGGCCCAGGACCGCCTGACATGGCCGATATCGAGGTCTTCCTCGATGAGACGCCGGGCGAGACCCGCGGCGTCATCGCCCGCGACGGCCTCTATACCCATCTGATCCTGCACCGCGACAGCGACCGGCCGGGCGATAGGCTGGGCGCGCGTTGCGTCGGGCGTATCGCCCGGGTCGAGCCCGGTCTGCGCGGCGCCTTCGTCGATCTGGGCGCGGACGAGCCGTTCGGCTTCCTGCCTCTGGGCAAGGACGACAAGGCGGGGGAGGGGGCCAAGATCGAGGTCGAGGTCGTCGCCGAACCGCGCGAACGCAAGGGGCCGGTCTTGCGACGTCTCGGCGAGGCCACCGGCGAGCCGCGCCTGCTGGCGGCGGGACCGGACGTGGCCGCGATTCTCTCCAGCCTGGCGCCGGGCGTTGCGCCCCAGACCGGGGCCGCCGCCATTCGCGCCGCCCTGGAGGCGGAGGAAGACGCCTTGTCCGCCGCGGTCGTTGATCCCGCCAGCGGGCTGGACCTGATGATTCAGCGCACCCGCGCCCTGATCGCCGTCGATATTGATCATGCGCCCGCAGCCGGCCGCGATTCTCGCAAGAGCCGCGAGACGGCGAACCGGGTCGGATTGTCGCACGCGGCCCGTCTGCTGGGGCTGAAGGGATGGGGCGGTCTGGTCGTGATCGACCTGATCGGCGTCGGCCTGCACGGCGACACTATAGTGAAGATGGTGCGCGCCGCTTTCGCCGCCGAGACCCAGGCCGCCTTCGGGCCGCTGAGCCGGTTCGGTTTGATGCAGGTGTCGCTGCCGTGGCGGCGCAGGCCCCTGGACGAGCGGCTGCTGAACGCCGCCGGACGCCAAAGCCTGGAAACGCGCGCCATCGCTATCTCACGCCGACTGCGTCTGGCTCTGCTGTCTGATTCCGCATCGCCGCGCCTGATCGCGCGTTGCCGTCCCGATGAGGCTGCCGAGGCTGAACCCCTGATTCAGGCCCTGGGGCCGCGCGCGGCCCTGGTCGCCGATGCGTCGATGGCGGCTGGCGCCGTCAGAATAGAAGAGGCCTGATCATGTCGCTCTGCCCCATCTGCCGCCGTCAGGAGGCCGTTCCGGCCTACAAGCCCTTCTGCTCCAAGCGCTGCGCCGACGTGGATCTGCAACGCTGGTTCACCGGCGGCTACGCCATTCCGGCGGAAGAAGCGGTCGAAGATGAAAAAGATCGCTGAATTGAGTGAATTGGCGTCTGGACAGCCCCGTCAGCCTCGCCTATAGACCCGCCTCTCGCGACGACGTCGTGCGCCTGGATAGCTCAGCTGGTAGAGCAGCGGATTGAAAATCCGCGTGTCGGTGGTTCGAACCCGCCTCCAGGCACCACTCCCCATGACAAATGAACGTCTCTCTTCGCGGGGAAAGCTGCGCCGTAAAATGGCCTCAAGTCCGCCTTGGGAATTGCATTCTCGTAACATGGCGTGATGCGACGTTTTCATGTCGCGGCCATTACAAAAACCGCAAATATTTTGCTGAACTTCCCGATTGCTGCAGGTGCGAAGGGGAAAAGAAACTTTGCGCACTTGACGCTAAGATAGGCGTTCGCCAAAGGGACTTAACCGCATTCCTGCTTGCAGGTCGGGGTGACCGGGATATTGTGTCCTGGAC
>JALAGW010000315.1 GCA_022712235.1 Brevundimonas sp.
CGTTTGGCTAGCTACGCTCGGGTCCTCGCTGCGGGTCCAGGCACCGTCATGATACGCATTGCCACAATCTGCATCACAGGCCTCATACTGACGGGGTGCGCCTCTAATGGATGGAGTGAACCGAAAGCTGCCATACTCTCCTATTCCTGTGGAGACAGTGTAGTCCTCGGTTCTTTGGCAAATACGGTCGACGGCCCCACTGAATTGCTCGAGGGAGATTTCCTAGGCCATGGCTGGTTTTTCGCTGACCTATATGTCCAGCGACATCTGACGGGGGCGCCGACTGGAGATAAACTCCGGATCAAATATTTTGGTCACGCAGGTCTGCGCGAAGATCGAGATTTCATCTTCGTCGTGGCCCCCATCAAAGGTGAGGGCGACTTTCTCATAAGGCGATCATCATTGATTTCGTCCCGCCCCAAACTGCAAAATCAGTGTGGAAATGTCGGCTAAGGGTCGATTTCAGCCCTAGGCTTCGCCGCCGAAAGCGGACGTTGGCGTCCTTGCCGAAAAGCGGATGCCTCCAACGTCGGCAATGGATGGTTAGCGGACACTAACGGGTTGCGTATAACATGTCCGAATGGAGAACTCGCCTCTCGGGCTGACGCGGCTAAGCATGAGCTTAATCCTCGCAGCGGTCTGCGCTTCTGTCGTCTCTGGTATCGGCCTGGCTCTGGTGTCACTTGGCATGGGCCAGTTGCTACTGGGCTTTTGGAATGACGCTCTACTTTTCTCGTTTCTCAGTCTCGTTCCGGCTGGCCTGATTGTTCTCGCGGCCACGTTTCCAGCCTACTTCCTCGTTCGGCTTGGTCTTCAGCCCTCAGCCTTTGTTGTTGTCACCACTGGAGCTGCGATCGGCGCCTTGCCCTACGGCATGATAATGCTCATCGGAGCAGCCACGGGAGCATATGTCGCTTGGGCGAGCCTCATCGCAGGTATGGGCGTACATATCATCGCCGGTGCAGTGGGCGCAGGCGCCTTCTTCTTCTGCGCGTATCGCGGGATCGCCCGAAATGTCGGTTAAGGGTCGAAAGCGGACGCCTCCTCACCGCCTCGGAAACACCCGGATCGTGATCCGCTCGCGCTCGCCCTCGTTCCGCTCGACCAGCAGACGCGCCACCTGACTGTCGTCGTGGAACAGATAGCCCTTGATGGCGTCCAGCAGAGCCTTGGCCAGGTTGTCCAGGTCCATCCACGGCGCGTCGCCGACGTGCTCCATGGTGATCTCGACAACGTAGTCGCCCCAGGCCGGGCGCGCGCTCCATTCCTTGCGGAAGAACTCATAGGCCAGAGGCTTGTAGTATTTGGCCTGGGTGGTCAGGCCGTCGATGGTGATTTCCACCGTGTCGCCGACCTCGCGTCCGCGCACCTTTCCCGTGCCGATCCAGCCTTCCACGCGCGCCTCGTTCTCTTAGCCAATGGTCGGGCCGCCTTGCCCCGCCGTGTCCGCGTGCTACACCGCCCGGCATCTTCCCGCCACGTCTGAGAACGAGCCTGCGATGAGCAACGTCCGCATTGAAACCGACACCTTCGGCCCCATCGAGGTCGCCGCTGATCGCTATTGGGGCGCGCAGGCCCAGCGCTCGCTCGGCAACTTCAAGATCGGCTGGGAAAAGCAGCCCCTGCCCGTCGTGCGCGCCCTGGGCGTCGTCAAGCGCGCCGCCGCCGAGACCAACCGCGACCTGGGCAAGCTGGACGCCAAGCTGGCCGACGCCATCATCGCCGCCGCCAATGAGGTGATCGAAGGCAAGCTGAACGACCACTTCCCCCTGGTCGTCTGGCAGACGGGTTCGGGCACCCAGTCGAACATGAACGCCAACGAGGTCATCTCGAACCGCGCCATCGAGATTCTGGGCGGCGAGATGGGCTCCAAGAAGCCGGTTCATCCCAACGACCACGTCAACATGAGCCAGTCGTCGAACGACACCTATCCGACGGCCATGCACGTCGCCTGCGCCGAGCAGGTGGTCAACGACCTGCTGCCCGCCCTGAAGCACCTGCACGCCGCCCTGGACGCCAAGTCCAAGGCCTGGGCCCACATCATCAAGATCGGCCGCACCCACACCCAGGACGCCACCCCCCTGACCCTCGGCCAGGAGTTCGGCGGCTATGCCCAACAGGTCGCCAACGGCATCGAGCGCATCGAGCAGACCCTGCCCAAGCTGATGGAACTGGCGCAGGGCGGCACCGCCGTCGGCACCGGCCTGAACGCCCCGATCGGCTTCGCTGAAAAGGTCGCCGAGAACATCGCCGCCATCACCGGTCTGGCCTTCACCACCGCCCCCAACAAGTTCGAGGCCCTGGCCGCCCACGACGCCATGGTCTTCAGCCACGGCGCCATCAACACGGTCGCCGCCTCCCTCTTCAAGATCGCCAACGACATCCGCTTCCTGGGCTCCGGTCCCCGTTCGGGTCTGGGCGAACTGGCCCTGCCGGAAAACGAGCCCGGCTCTTCGATCATGCCGGGCAAGGTCAACCCGACCCAGTGCGAGGCCCTGACCCAGGTCTGCGCCCAGGTGTTCGGCAACAACGCCGCCCTGTCGTTCGCCGGCTCGCAAGGCCACTTCGAGCTGAACGTCTATAACCCCGTCATGGCCTACAACTTCCTGCAGTCGGTCCGTCTGGTCGCCGACGCGGCCATCAGCTTCACCGACAACTGCGTCGTCGGCATCGAGGCCCGCGAGGACAACATCGAGCGCGGCCTGAACAACTCGCTGATGCTGGTCACGGCCTTGAATAGCCGCCTCGGCTACGACACCTGCGCCAAGATCGCCAAGACCGCGCACAAGAACGGCACCACCCTGCGTCAGGAAACCGTCGGCGGCGGCTATCTGACCGACGCCGAGTTCGACGAAGCCGTCCGCCCCGAGAAGATGATCTCGCCGGGCTGAAGACATGCAGGCCGATGATCTCGATATCCCTATCCACGGCGCCGCGCTCTTTCGAGCGGTGTTGTCGGAGCAAGATATCGCAGATCTTCTGAACCGGCTGGGCGACGACCTTCAACGTCGTCCCGGCCGGCGACTGCTATTTGAACCTCCCACGACAGACCTGTTGTCCCCTACGGGCAAGATCGGCGCTGTCGCGGCAAAGCTGCTTGGACCGGGCGCTCGCCCGGTTCGGGCAGTCCTATTCGACAAGTCACAGGCGATGAACTGGATCGTCGCCTGGCATCAGGACCGCACTATCGCTGTCCGCGAGCGTCGGGACACAGCGGATTTCGGCCCCTGGTCCGTCAAGGACGGCATCGTGCACGTCGCCCCGCCAATGTCCGTCCTCGACCAGATGGTGACGCTTCGGGTTCATCTCGACGCCTGCGATGACCACAACGCGCCTCTGACGGTCGCCCTCGGCTCCCATCGCCTGGGCATGGTGGTTGTGGAACAGGTCGAAGCGGTTGCGGAGCAGCATCCGACCTACATCTGCCGTGCCGAGGCTGGCGACGTTTGGGCCTATTCCACCCCGATCCTGCATACCTCAGGCAAGTCCGGTAGCGACCGACGGCGGCGCGTGCTGCAAATCGACTATTCGGCCAGCGAACTTCCCAACGGTCTCGAATGGTTCGGTGTCGCTCGCAGGGCCACTTACTCTAGCGTCGATCCCGAATAGTCCGCCCCACCGGCGCCAGAGACAGCTTGGCCAGTTCGACGTTCTTCAGCGCAAACGGGATGCCTATGATCGAAACGAACTGCGGCACGGCGATCAGAATATGAG
>JALAGW010000003.1 GCA_022712235.1 Brevundimonas sp.
AGGTCTGTTCCTGAAGGGGGAGAAGGCCGAAGCCGAGTTGAAAGAGGCGGCCAAGGTCTGGCAGTTTAAGAGCGACCTCTCCGTCTCGCGCAGCGACCCGCGCGGCCGCATTGTTTCTGTCCGGAGCCTTCGCCGTGTCCGCTGATCGTGAGAAACAGACCCGAGTTCTGGCTGTCTCGAACCAGAAGGGCGGGGTGGGCAAGACCACGACCGCCATCAACCTGGGCACCGCCCTGGCCGCCATCGGCGAAAAGGTGCTGATCGTGGACATGGACCCTCAGGGCAATGCCTCGACGGGTCTGGGTGTTCCACGTGAAACACGCCGGGCGACCATCTATGACGTCATCGTCGATGGCCGCCCCATCGACCTGTCGGCGGTGGAGACCTCGGTTCCGGGCCTGTTCATCGTTCCCGCGGACGCCGACATGTCGGGCGTCGAGATCGAGCTGAGCCAGGCGGATCGTCGCTCCTATCGTCTGCGCGACGCCCTGGCGGCCCAGGGCGGGAATGGTCATTCCCGGTATGACTATGTCCTGATCGACTGCCCGCCGTCGCTGAACCTGCTGACGCTGAACGCCATGGCCGCCGCCGATGCGGTGCTGGTGCCGCTGCAGTGCGAGTTCTTCGCCCTGGAGGGCCGTACCCAGCTGATGCGGACCATCGACATGGTCAAGCAGAGCCTCAACGCGGCGCTGGAGATCCAGGGCCTGGTCCTGACCATGTATGATCGCCGCAACGCCCTGTCGGGTCAGGTGGCGGCCGACGTGCGCGCCCACTTCGGCGACAAGGTCTATGACAGCGTCATTCCTCGCAACGTGCGGGTGTCCGAGGCGCCCTCCTTCGGCAAGCCGGTGCTGATCTATGACCTGAAATGCACCGGCAGCCAGGCCTATCTGAAGCTGGCGCGCGAGCTTGTGGCCCGTGAACGCCAGCGTCGTCAGGCGCTCGCCGCCTGACCGGCGGATTTACCGATTAAGTAGAACGGAATCAGCATCTTGTCCGAACGTCAACGTGGTCTGGGTCGTGGTCTCTCGGCCCTTCTGGGAGAAAACGTCGCCGAGAGCGCGCCGGTGGACGGCGGCGCTCAGCCGACGGGCGTGCGCGCCGTGCCGATCGAAAGCCTGAAGCCCAATCCGGATCAGCCGCGCAAATATTTCAGCGCCGAGAACCTGGAAGAACTGACCGCCTCGATCCGTGACAAGGGGGTGCTGCAGCCCATCCTGGTTCGCCCCCAGCCGGGCGAGGACGGCATGTGGCAGATCATCGCCGGCGAGCGGCGCTGGCGCGCGGCCCAGGCCGCGCGGCTCAAGGCCGTTCCGATCATCGAACGGGCCATGGACGACGTGGAGGTGATGGAGGTCGCCATCATCGAGAACGTCCAGCGCGCCGATCTGAACCCGGTCGAGGAAGCCCTGGCCTACGGCTCGCTGATGTCGCGCTTCGGCCGCACCCAGGACGCCCTGGCCGGGGTGGTCGGCAAGAGCCGCAGCCATGTGGCCAACACCATTCGCCTGCTGCAACTGCCCGACAGCGTGCTGGACCATGTGATGGAGAACCGGCTCTCGGCCGGTCACGCCCGCGCCCTGATCACCGCTCCCAATCCCGAGGCCCTGGCCGAACAGGTCCTGGCCAAGGGCCTGAACGTGCGTCAGACCGAGGCCCTGGCCCGCCGCGCCGCCGAGGGTCCCAAGCCCTCGAAAGCCAAGCCGGCGCCGAGCGGCGAGGGCGCGGCCGACGTCGCCGCCCTGGAACAGGATCTGGCCGACGCCCTGGGTCTGAAGGTCCAGCTGACCGACAAGGGCGGCAAGGGCGAATTGACGATCAAATACGGCACGCTCGAACAGCTGGACGACCTGTGCCGGCGCCTGATGCGCGGCTGACGGGCCTTTCCGGTCTGGCCGTGCTAGGGTGCGGCCATGACTGACCACACTGACAAGACCAGCGCCGTCGAAGCCCTGAAACGCGCCCTCGCGGCCAAGAAGGCGGGTTCGCAGCCCGGCCCGGCCGGAACCAAGGGCGGCGCGCGCGGGGCCGAGAGGGCGATGCAGCATCAGGCCGCGGCGGCGAACAAACCCGCCTTCCGCAAGGCGTCGAAGCGGGGCTGATTTGAGGGCCTCAGGCAGCGCGAAAGCGCATAGGCCCCTGATCAGAGCCCTATGCGCTTGGCGCGGGCGGAAATTTCCAGCAGCAGGCGCTCGGCGATCAGGGCCTCGGGCATTCCCGTGGTCTTGGTGGCGATGTCGGCCGTGTTGACGCTGTCCTGCACCTCGTCCAGCAGTTCCAGGCGCCAGCTGCGGGCCTGGCGCAGGATTTCGGCCTCCTGTTTCCAGAAGACGCCGGCGGCCTTGGCGGCCTCCTTGGGACCGGCGCCCGAGGCCAGAAGGACGTTGATGCGGCGCAGTTTTCCCAGATGGATGGCGGCCATGCGCACGGCCATGACGGCGCTTTCGCCCTCGGCCAGGGCGCGGCGCAGGCCGGACTGGGCCGGGGCGGGGCGGCCGCCGAAGGCCTGAAGCGCGGCGTCGGACAGGGAGGCGTCGGGCTCGACGCCCAGGTGCTCTTCCAGCTCGGGGGTGTCGATGGTGCGGCCCGAACCGGGGCCGATATAGAGGACCAGTCGCTCGATCTCCTGCCGCATCAGGCCGCGTTCGCGGGGCAGGCGGGCGACGAAACGGTCCAGGGCGTCGCTGGTCAGGCCCACCTTGTCGGCGCCCAGGGCCTCGCGCGTCATGCGGGCCACGTCGCCGACCTCGTCCTCATAGCAGGCGATGCCGACGGCGCCGGACGACTTCTCGGCGGCCTTCCTCAGGGCGGATTCGCGCCCCAGGGCTCCGGCCTCGACGACCAGCATGGCGTCGGGATTGTAGCCGCCCTCGGCGTGGATGGTCAGGGCGGCGGCGATGGCCTTGTCGACCCCGGCCTTGCCGTCCGACAGGCGGATGCGCACCAGGCGGCGCCCGCCGATCATGCTGAGCGCCGTCAGCGCCTCCTCCAGCTTGACCGCGTCGCCGTCGATGTCGGCCTCGGTCAGGAAGGTGACGTTGAACGGGTCGTTCAGGTCGGGGGTGATGGCCTTGCACAGGGTCAGGGCGCGTTCGGACACGCCCGAGCGATCCTTGCCGTGGATGACGGCGGCGCGGACGCCGGCGTCCGGCGACCTCAGGAAGCGATCGACCTCGGGCCGCTTGGCCAGGATCACGCTGAGACCCCCTTCAGAACAGGCCTCACTGGCCCGCCAGGGCGCGCATCATGTCCAGCCGGATCAGGCGCGCCAGATCGGCGGCGGCCCGGTCCTCGCCGTCCTGCTGGGCGGCGATGGCGGCATAGGGCTGATCGGCGGCGGCATAGGTGGTGGTCGTGGTCTGGGAGCCCTTGATCGGGGTTCCGCCGCTGACAGGGGTCAGGACCCAGTCGGCCTTGACCGTCAGCTCATAGCGGCTGGCCGTATCATCAATGCGCCGGCCCAGCGGACGCCGTTCCTGGCTGACCTCGGTCGTCAGGCGATAGAGGGGCTGGGCCGAGCCGTCGCGACCAAAGGCGTCCTCCAACTGCTCGCGCAGGCGATAGCCCAGGCGGTTGTCGGGGGTTGTCACGGCGATGCGCGACAGGCCCGCGCCGATGCCCAGGTCGCCATACATGGGCGTGAAGCCGCAGCCGGACAGCAGGGCCGCGCCGGCGACGGCGATCAGGGCAAGGGCGCGCCGCATCAGCCGGCCACCAGATTGACGATACGGTCGGGCACCACGATCACCTTGCGGATGCTGAGGTTGTTGGCGGCAAGGTAGGCCTGAACCGTCGGATTGGCGAGAGCGGCGGCCTCGACCGTCGCATTGTCCGAGCCGCGCGGCAGGACGACCTCGCCGCGGCGCTTGCCGCCGATCTGGACGGGCAGGACGACCTCGTCGTCGGCGGCCAGGGCGGCGTCGAACACCGGCCAGGGGGCGTCCAGAACCATGCCTTCCTCGCCCAGGCGCGCCCAGGCTTCCTCGGCCAGGTGCGGCGTGAAGGGGGCGATCAGGCGGGCCAGGGTAGACAGGGCGGTCTTCTTCGCCTCGGCGCCGGCCTTGTCGTGCTGACGGATGGTCGCCAGGAAGGCGTAGAGCTTGGCGATGGCCGAGTTGAAGCGGAAGCCTTCGACGCCCTCGCTGACGGCCTTGATGGTCTTGTGCGTCTCGCGGATCAGGCTGGCGTCCACGTCCGCATTGGCCGGGGCGGCGGCGTCGAAGCCGTCGAACTCGGTCCAGACGCGCTGGACGAAGCGGCTGGCGCCCTCGACCCCGCCGGCCGACCACTGCACGTCGCGCTCGGGCGGGCTGTCGGACAGGACGAACAGGCGGCCGGCGTCGACGCCATAGGCCTCGATGATGTCCTGGGGCGCGACCACGTTCTTCTTCGACTTCGACATCTTCTCGATGTCGCCGATCGTCAGGGGGGCGCCGTTGGACAGGCGCGCAGCGACGCGCTGGCCGTCCACCGTCTCGATGCGCACATCCGAGGGCTCGACCCAGCGCGGCTTGCCGCTGGGCTCGAAGCCTTCGTAATAGGTCTCGTGGACCACCATGCCTTGCGTGAACAGGCCGGCGAAGGGCTCTTTCACGTCCATCAGGCCGGCGTCCGACAGGGCGCGGGTGATGAAGCGGGCGTAGAGCAGGTGCAGGACCGCGTGTTCGACGCCGCCGATATACTGATCGACCGGTAGCCAGCGGGCGGCGGCGGCCTTGTTGATCGGCGCCTCCGCCTTGGGGTCGGCGAAGCGGGCGAAATACCAGCTGGAATCGACGAAGGTGTCGAGCGTGTCCGTCTCGCGACGGGCTTCGCCGCCGCAGGTCGGGCAGTTGACGTGCTTCCAGGTCGGGTGGCGGTCCAGAGGGTTGCCTGGCACGTCGAAGGTCACGTCCTTGGGCAGCTCGACCGGCAGCTGGTCGGCGGGAACCGCCACCGGACCGCAGGCCTCGCAGTGGATGATGGGGATGGGGCAGCCCCAGTAGCGCTGGCGGCTGACGCCCCAGTCGCGCAGGCGATAGATGGTCTTGGCCTCGCCGGTCGCGGCCGCCTCGATGCGGGCGATGGCCTCGGCCTTGGCCGCCTCGATGTCCAGACCGTTCAGGAAGTCCGAATGGAAGATGGAGCCGGGGCCGGTATAGGCCTCGATTCCCACGGCGAAGTCGTCGCCGGCGCCCTCGGGGCGAACGACCGGGATCACCGGCAGGTCATACTTGCGGGCGAAGTCCAGGTCGCGCTGGTCGTGGGCCGGGCAGGCGAAGACGGCGCCCGTGCCGTATTCCGACAGGATGAAGTTGGCGATCCAGACCGGGATCTCGGCGCCGGTGAAGGGATGCAAAACCTTCAGGCCCGTGTCCCAGCCGATCTTCTCGGCCTGTTCGATTTCCGCCTGGGAGGCGCCGCCCTTGCGGCATTCGGCGACGAAGGCGGCGACCTCGGGATTGACCTCGGCCAACTGCTTGGAGATGGGGTGGTCAGGGGCCAGGCCGACGAAGCTGGCGCCGAACAGGGTGTCGGGGCGGGTCGTATAGACCTCGACCGCGTCGTGACCGGTCGGGGCCGCGCCGGGCGCGAAGGTCCATTTCATCTGCAGACCCCTGGACCGGCCGATCCAGTTTTCCTGCATCAGGCGGACCTTGTCGGGCCAGCGGCCTTCCAGTTCCGACAGGCCGTCGATCAGATCGTCCGCATACTGAGTAATGCGCAGGAACCACTGGTTCAGCTTGCGCTTCTCGACCAGTGCGCCCGAGCGCCAGCCGCGTCCGTCGATAACCTGTTCATTGGCCAGGACCGTGTTGTCGACCGGGTCCCAGTTGACCACGCCGTCCTTGCGATAGACCAGACCGCGTTTGTGGAGCTCCAGGAACCAGGCCTGCTGCTTGCCGTAATAGGCCGGGTCGCAGGTGGCGAACTCGCGACTCCAGTCCAGTGACAGGCCCAGCAGCTTCAGCTGGTCGCGCATGGTCGCGATGTTGGACCAGGTCCAGTCGCCGGGGTGGACGCCGCGCTCCATGGCCGCGTTCTCGGCCGGCATGCCGAAGGCGTCCCAGCCCATGGGGTGCAGGACGTCGTAGCCTTGCGCCCGCTTGTGGCGCGCCACCACGTCGCCCATCACATAGTTGCGGGCGTGGCCCATGTGGATGTTGCCCGACGGATAGGGGAACATCTCGAGCACGTAATAGGTCGGACGGCCGGTGTCGGCGTTGGACACCGAAAAGGCGTCAGCGGCCGCCCAGCGGGCCTGCTGGCGGGGTTCGGCGGTCTTGGGCTCGTAACGAGTGGCCACGGCGTATCCTGAGGTATCGCCTCAGGCGCGAAGCTTGAGGCGGCCCTGAGGTCTGCGTTGGGGTGGCGGGTGAAGGGCGGCTCTTAGCGAGCCGCGTTGGCGAGGTTAAGCTGACGCGCGCGGGTCAGGATGGCGTTTTCCAGATCGGTTTCCGTCTGGGCCGCGACCGGGGCGGCGGTCCAAGCGCCGGCGGCGTCCTTGACTTCCTTGGTCACCGAGACGTTCAGGGCGTCGGCGCGCAGACGACGGTCCAGGATGAAGACGGTGGCCTTGAAGCGCTCGTTCGGCGCCTGCGGATTGACGTACCAGTCATAGTTGACGACGCCGCCCCACGGATCGGCGTTGGCCAGGGGCATGAAGGCCAGGGTGTCCAGGGTGGCGCGCCACAGATAGGCGTTCACGCCGATGCCCAGCTGGGCGTCGGCCTTGGGGGCCTTTTCCTTGCTGCCGACGAAAGGCAGGCTGGAGCAACCGCCCAGCAGCAGTCCCGACGCGATCAGGGCGACCGCAGCGCCGCGAACAAATGCCATTCCGAGGTCTCCGTAAAGGTTCGAGGACGAGCCGCAGAGCGGACCTGAGGACATGCGCGCCCGTCGATCCGCGCACGCCTGCGCCGCAGCCACGCTCTATAACACGGGCGAAAGGGGCGATGACAAGGCGAACCGATGTTCAAGCGGCGCGAAGTCGACTTATTGGCGTGGTGTCAGCGCCACAGCACCCGCAAGAGTCGTGCGGAACGACCTGTGGATGACTACGTTCCGTTGACCGGGTGGACCAGCGGTGTCTAATCGCTGTGTTCTTGAGCTTCGGCTCGGGTTCAGGAAACAGGATCGGCGCTCAAGCCGGTCTCAAGGGTTGGAAGATGCGTTTCGTTGCGATCATCGCTGCGACTGTGGGCGCCCTGGCTATCGCCGGGACGGCTCATGACGCCTCGGCCCAGACCCGTCGCGCGCCCGCGGTCTCCCTGACCGAAGCCGCCCAGGCCTCGCATTCCGCGCCCACGCCGCAGCGCCGCGGCCTGCGCTGGAACGACAGCGGCCGCTGGGGCCTGAACTTCAACCTGAACCAGCCCGTCGGGCGTGAGACCGACTGGGGCGACGTCGAGGCCGGCGCCTATTACCGCCTCAGCCCGCGTCTGCGCGTCGGCGCCGCCGCCAACCTGGCTTCGCCCGAGATCGACCCGGCCCGCGCCCCCGAAAGCGCCGCCGACCGCCGCGCCGCGCCGCGCGTGCGTCTGGAAACCATCTTCAAGTTCTGATCGCGCCGGACCTCAGGGTCTGAAGGCGGACTGCACGGCGTCCACGCCCGCGATCCCGCACGCGCCCGATCCGATCAGGTCCGCGACATTGCCCGCCTTGATCCCGCCCAGGGCGTAGGTCGGGCAGGGGGCCAGCGCCGCCAGAGCCTTGAAGCCCTCTATCCCCAAGGCCGCCTTGGCCGCCGAAGCGCCGCCCGCCGGAAACACCGGAGACAGGACCAGGGCGTCCAGATCGCGCGCGCTCCTGATCGCTTCGGGCGAATGGGCCGCGCCGGTCAGCAGCCAGTCGGGTCGCCGTCCCGACAGGGCGTAGGCCGCCGACAGGGCCCGTTCGGGCAGATGCACCCCGTCCGCCTCGATCCGCTCGGCCAGATCGGCGTCCAGCCCAACCAGCAGCCTCACCCCGGCATCCTTGGTCGCCGCGCGCAGCCGCAAGCCCGTCTCCAGGGCGTTTGCGGCGCCGAAGTGCCGGAACACCACGCCCGCGCCGACCGGCAGATGGGCCGCCGTCTCCCACGGCCGAGGCGTGCGCGCCGGGTCGGTGAAGAAGAGCAGGGGAGGCAGGGCGTGTTTCGACGGGCTGACAGCCGCCGCCGCACGGGCTAGAGCCGTCGCCGTCCGCCACAGGGCGTCTGCGTCTTCGGTGAGGGTCATGACCGCCTCTAATCCTGCTTCCGCCGGTTCGTCCATCGCCGATCGCTTCGCCCTGGTGCGCGAGCGCATCGCCGAGACCTGCGTCGCGGCGGGTCGTGATCCCTCGTCCGTGGTCCTGACCGCCGTGTCCAAGACCCAACCGGATGAAGCCTTGGAGGCGGCGCTCGCGACCGGCCAGCGCGTCTTCGGCGAGAACCGGGTGCAGGAGGCGCAAGGCCACTGGACCGCCCGTCGCGCCGCCTTCCCCGATCTGGAGCTGCGCCTGATCGGCCCCTTGCAGACCAACAAGGCGGTCGAGGCGGTCGCGCTGTTCGACGTCATCGAGACCCTGGATCGCGAAAAGCTGGCGGCGGCTCTGGCCAGTGCCATGCAGAAGACCGGCCGCCGTCCCCGCGTCCTCGTTCAGGTCAACACTGGCGCAGAGCCGCAGAAGGCCGGGGTCCTGCCTCAGGACGCCGACGCCCTGATCGTTTCGGCGCGCGAGATCCACGGTCTGAACGTCGAGGGCCTGATGTGCATACCGCCGGCCGAAGAGGCGCCCGAACCGCATTTCAGCTTGCTGGCCGGGATCGCCGCGCGCAACGGCCTGTCGGTCCTGTCGATGGGCATGAGCGGGGATTATGAAACCGCCATTTCTTGCGGCGCCACCCATGTCCGGGTCGGTTCGGCCCTGTTCGGGGAACGAATTACGCCTCTAAAGCCCTCTTAAAGCGATGAAATAGCGGAGCGCCCTTGGCGAACCCCTCAAGCCTCGCCATTCTCTATCCATGCCGACGCCCAAGACCATCCTGATCATCGACGACGACGACGACCTGCGCGAGGCCCTGGCCGAGCAGCTGGCCCTGCATGAGGAGTTTCGTCCCGTCCAGGCCTCGACCGCGACCGACGGCGTGCGTCAGGCGCGCGAGGTTCGCGCCGACCTGATCCTGCTGGACGTCGACCTGCCCGACATGGACGGCCGCGAGGCCTGCCGCCTGATCCGCAAGGCCGGCGTCTCGACTCCGGTCATCATGCTGACGGCCCAGTCGTCGGATTCCGACGCCATTCTGGGCCTCGACTCGGGGGCGAACGACTACGTCACCAAGCCCTTCCGGTTCGCGGTCCTTCTGGCCCGCATTCGCGCCCACCTGCGCAGCCATGAGCAGTCCGAGGACGCCGTCTTCCAGATCGGCCCCTACGAGTTCCGCCCGGCGTCGAAGATGATGCTGGACGACAAGGGCAAGAAGGTCCGGCTGACGGAAAAAGAGACCAACATCCTCAAGTATCTCTATCGCGCCGGGGCCAAACCCGTGTCGCGCGAGGAGCTGCTGACCGAGGTCTGGGGCTATAACGCCGGGGTCACCACCCACACCCTGGAAACCCACATCTATCGCCTGCGCCAGAAGATCGAGCCCGAGCCCGGTCAGGCGCGCCTGCTGCTGACCGACGCGGGCGGCTACCGCCTGCAGCCCTGACCGGACGATGAGCGAGCGTCGTCCGACCCCGCCTCTGGTGGCGCTTCGGGCCTTCGACGCCGCCGCCCGCCTCGGCAGCTTCCGCGAGGCCGCCGAGGAGCTGGGCGTCACCCCCGGCGCCGTCAGCCGCCACATCAAGGCGCTGGAGATGCGGCTGGGCCTGCGTCCGTTCGACCGATTCAACCGCTCCGTGGTCCTGACCGCCGATGGACGCCGTCTGGCCCAGGGCGTGGCCGACGCCTTCGAGCGGCTGGAAAGCGCGCTGGAGGCCGTTCGCCCCGGCCGCAGCCGTCAGTTGAGAATCTCGGCCCTGCCGTCCCTGGCGGGGAAGTGGTTGTCGCCGCGCCTGCACCGTTTCAGCGAGGACAATCCCGACCTCGACCTGATCGTCTTCGCCGAGGACCGCATCGCCGACCTGTCGAACGGCGAGGCGGACGTGGCCCTGCGCTACGGCGAGGGTCCCTATCCCGGCCAGACGGCGCGTCGGTTGATGAGCGAGCGCCTGATCCCGGTCTGCGCCCCGTCCCTGGCGGCCGCGCGAAAGGTCAACACCCCGGCCGATCTGCTGGACGTGGTCCTGATCCATGAAACCTGGCACGACATGCCCTATGCGGACCGCATGGGCTGGAAGGCCTGGTTCGAGAGCGCCGGCGTCGTCGATCCGCGCGTCCAGAACTTGCGCGGCCCGGTCTTCAGCCACAGCCATCTGGCGCTGGAGGCCGCCCTGTCGGGACGCGGCGTGGCCCTGACGTCCGCTCCCCTGGCCGCCGACGACCTGAGGGAAGGGCGGCTGATCCATCCGGTCGATCACGCCCTGACCAACGATCTGGCCTATTGGGCCGTGGTCCTGCCCGAGCGCGCCGACGAGCCCAAGCTGCGGCGCTTCCTCAGCTGGATCGAGGCCGAGGCGCACGCCGATCCTGTCGGGTGAT
>JALAGW010000035.1 GCA_022712235.1 Brevundimonas sp.
GCGCAGGCCGCCCAGGGCGGCTCGGCCATCAATATCGATCTGGGCACCGGCGCGGGCCTGACCCAGAGGGTGGTGCAGCTGGTCGGGCTGATGACCGTGCTGTCGCTGGCCCCGTCCATCGTCATCATGACCACCAGCTTCGTGCGCATCATCGTGGTGCTGAGCCTGCTGCGGACGGCGCTCGGCATGCAGCAGTCGCCGCCCAATGCGGTGCTGGTGTCCCTGGCCCTGTTCCTGAGCGCCATCGTCATGGCTCCGACCTGGCAGGACGCCTATGATTCGGGCATCCGGCCGCTGATGGATCAGCAGATGGAGCTGCCCCAGGCCTTCGATGCGGCGTCCGAACCGGTGAAAACCTTCATGCTGGCCCAGGTGGATCGCGGCGACCTGGCCCTGTTCACCCGACTGTCCAAAATCGAGCCCCCCCAGGACGTGCAGGACCTGCCCCTGCGGGTGGTCACCCCGGCCTTCATGATCAGTGAATTGAAGAAGGCCTTCACGATCGGATTTCTTCTTTTCGTTCCGTTCCTTGTGATCGATCTGGTGGTCGCCAGCGTGCTCATGTCCATGGGTATGATGATGCTGCCGCCGGTGGTCATTTCCCTGCCGTTCAAGCTGATCTTCTTCGTGCTGGTGGACGGCTGGCGGCTGGTGGCCGGAAGCCTGGTCGAGAGCTTCCAGAGGGCGGCCGGCGGGGGATAAGTCCCCGCCCTCAGGGGCTTTGAGCGTCATCCGGGCTTGCCAAGCTCGGGCAAACGCGTGTTGATCCTCCGGTCTTCGTCCGGGAATCGGACGACCACCACTGGGAAAACCCTTATGACCACTCAAGCCGAACTGATCGCCGCCGTCGCCAAGGACGCAGGTGTTTCGCAGGCCGACGCCGGCCGCGTCCTCGACGCGATCGTCAAGAACATCCACAAGAGCCTGGTTTCGGGTTCGGACGTCCGCATCTCGAACCTGGGCGTCTTCGACACCGCCGAGCGCGCCGAGCGCGAAGGCCGCAACCCGGCCACCGGCGCGACCATCAAGATCGCCGCCTCGAAGGCCGTGCGCTTCCGCGTGTCGAAGCCGCTGAAGGACGCCGTCAACGGCTAAGCCTTTCCGGCTCGCCCTTCCCTCCGCGCGAGGGAAGGGCATCGGCCCCTCTCCCTGTGGGAGAGGGCTTGAGCCTCCAAGAGCGAAGCGATTGGATCAGGCGAAAGGGTGAGGGCCGCAGTCCCCCGTCGGCGCAAGCCGTCGCTTGACCGCTAAAGCGGACTGAACCCTTAGCCCCTCACCCTTTCGCTTTGCGGATCGCCTTCGGCTCTCCGAAGCTCAAGCCCTCTCCCGCCGGGAGAGGGTTTTTCAATTAGGCCCCGGTCCGGGTCCTGAACTCGGCCTTGGTCGCGGCGATCCAGCCGGCATAGGTGTCGGCCCCGGCGCTCAGGGCGGCGAAGTCCTGCGGACGGCCCGAACCGTCGGCCCCGTCGAGACCGGCCAGGGCGATGCGGATGCCGCCCGGCGAGCGAGCCTTGTCGGCGAAGCCCGAATAATTGGCCGACAGACGGTTGAGCGCCCTGGCGTCGCGGGCCAGAGAATAGCCGACCCCGGCGCGTATCAGCCGGTTCTCCTCGTCCGCCGTCAGCGGGATCAGGGCGTCGCGATAGCGGTTCCCCAGCTGCTGCTCATAGAGGGCGGCGGCCGCCCCCCACTGCTGCTGCTTCCAGAAGATCTCCGCGCGGACGTCGCGCCCGGCGGGCGAGGCGTCCTTGCCCAGGACTTCCAGCGCGTGATCATAGCGGCCCAGCTCCATCAGGGCGCGGGCTTCCAGCGCCCGGCGCTCGCTGTTCATGGCCGTGGGCAGAAGCGTGGTGCGCGACGACCACAGGGCCTGCAGCGCCTGTTCCGGCTGGCGGTTCATCAGATAGACCATGGCCAGATTGGTCGAGACCTGGGCCTTGGCCACGCCGTCCAGGCGATTGTCGGCCTGATACTTCAGCAGCTCGGCCGCCTGTTCCAGCAGGTCCACGTCGATCAGGCGCCGGGCCAGACGGCGCACCATCTCGTCGCCGTCGGCGCCGACCGGGGTCAGTTCGCGGAAGTCGAAGAAGAGGGCCAGGGCCTGCACCGGCTGCAGGCCGTCGGCGGCGCCGTCGAGGAAGAGGGCGCGGAAGGCGTTGTCCAGATCGGACTGCAGCTTGTCGCCGCCGGGCAGGACCACGATCTTGCGACCCGCCGCCTTCAGCGTGGTCAGGGCCTCGCGATAGCGCCCCTGCGACAGGTAGAGCTCGCCCAGGCTGCGGATCACGGCCAGTTCCGTGCCGTCGCCGCGCCAGCGCCATTTCAGGGCCTCCAGCTGGGCCGCCGCCGCATCCGGCTTCAGCGTTCCCCTGGCCATTTCCAGACGCACCGCGCCGAGGCGGGCGGGCGTGGCGATCCCGTCCAGCGGGGCGCGGGCCACGGCCTTGTAGAGGGCCAAAGCCTGGGCCGGCTTCTGTTCCAGCTCGAACAGCCGGGCCTGGACCAGACGGGCGGTCAGCTGGTCCGCCGCTGAAATCCCCGGCTGGCTGAAGACATAGGCCAGCAGCTCGCGCGCGGCGTCCAGATCGCCGGTCTCCACGGCGGCGAGCGCATGGGCCGTGCCGAAGCGGGCGCGCCATTCGGGGGTGAAGTTGTCGACCACGCCCGCGCCGGCGGCGAAGCCCTGACGCGCATTGGTCCAGTCGCTGCGCTGGGCCGCGATATAGGCCTGCCAGACGCGCGTCGAGGGATCGCCCGCCAGAGCCCCGGACGAGAAATCGGCCTCGGCCTCGGCGTAGCGGCCGATGGAGGCGCGGGCCGCGCCGCGCAGACCGCGCACCTCGGCCACGCCCTGCATGGCCGGGGTCTGCTTGACCAGGGCGTTCAGCACGCCGATCGCCTCATAGCCCAGCCCCTGCCCCACCAGGAAGCGGGCGTAGGCCAGTCGGCCCTCGATGGGGGCGCGCGGGTCCTCGGCGGCGCGACCGCTTTCCAGCTCGGCGGCGACCTGAAGCGCGCGATGGCGGTCGTTGAAGCTGTCGCCGCCCAGGTCGGCCCAGTCGGAAATGATCAGGGCCGGGCGGACGGCGGCGCGCGGCGCGCGGGCCTCGGCGGCGGCGGCCTCCAGCCCGACGGTGGGCGGCGACAGGCGCAGGCCCCTGGGCCGCGACAGGGTGACGATGTCCCCCTCGGCCTTGACGGTCAGATCGTCGGTCGGAGTCTCGACCGCCAGACCGTGGGCGGTGGGCAGCAGGGCCAGATCGACGGTGCGACGGCCTTTCGACACCCCCTTGCCGGGTGCCAGGGCGGTGACGGCGGCGAAGCGGTCGCCGACCATGGGATCGGTCAGCCAGACGGTCTTGGTCGCCCCGGCCATGCGCGCGGTCAGGGCGGTCTGGACGCTGTCGTCGCGACCGATCTCGACGCCTGTCACACTGGTGGCGGTTCCGCCCAGGGTCACGGTCCAGGCCGCGCCGTCGGCCCGCGCCGAAACGGCCACGCCCTCGGCGGCGGGAATGCGGATGGCGGTGAAGTCGGGACCGGCGGCCCAGCGCGCCTTGCCCGCCAGACCGGCCCTGGCGGCGGCGGGCATGTTCATGCGGGCGGCGGCGTCGAACACCACCCAGACCGCGTCGCCGCGGCGGAAGACGGCGGCCCCGACCGGCGCGGCCCAGGTGAAGGTCAGGCGGGTAGTCTCGTCCTTGACCTCGGCGGTCACGGGCACGGCCCCGCCGGCGGGCACGACCGAGGGCTTGGCCCCCTCGGGCACGGCGCCGGGCGCATAGAGGTTGAGCCAGACCGCGCCGTCGGCGGCGCCGGAGCGAACGCCCGCCCCTTCGGCCAGGGTCAGGACCAGTTCGGTCGCGCCCTGGACGGCGCGGGTCTCGACCTTCTCGACCCCCTTGGGCGGATCGACCCTGAGCCGACTGACGTCGGGGGCGGCGGTCGTGCCGATGCGGATGATGACGACCCGGCCATCCTGACGCACCCTCGCCCGCGAGCCCACGGCCCCGGCGAATTCGATCTTGGTGAAGCCGGAGTTGGCGCCGACGCGGATCTCGACCGGACCGCCGCTGGCCGATTGGGCCTGGGGGGCCAGAGGCGCGAAGACGACGACGCCCGCCGCGGCGGCGGCCACGGTCGTCTTCAGAACGCGCTTGCTGACGGGTGCCCCGGACATACGCGCGCATGCTCGCGCGAAAGGGCTTTCATCGCGGTTAACGCCGGTTAAAGAGGCTCACGGAAAACCTCACCATGGGGGTAGGACAAATCACCCGCTTGCGACGCGCGCGTGAAAGGGCGACATCCTCGGTATCGACGTTATCGTCACCGTGTTCCGTCAGGTGTTGCCGTGTCCGACCCCGCCTATCCGCCCCTCAGCCCGCTGAAGACCGGCGTCCGCTGCCGCTGCCCGCGCTGCGGCGTCGGCCCGCTGTTCCAGGGCTATCTGACGATCCGCAAGCAATGCACGAACTGCGGCCTGGACTATGGTTTCGCCGACCCGGCGGACGGCCCGGCCTTCTTCGTCATGTCGGCGGTGGGCGTGGTCGGCATGATCGGCTTCATGATCTTCGAGTTCAACGTCCACCCGCCGGTCTGGGTGCACTTCGTCGTCACCCTGCCCATCCTGGCCCTGATGTGCCTGGGCGTGCTGCGACCGTTCAAGGGCTGGATGGTGGCCGAGCAGTATTTCCACAAGGCCGAGGAAGCGACCTTCGTCAGCGTCGGCAAGCACGGCGAGGGCTACGGCTGGCGCGGCCAGGCCGAACGCGCCGCCCGCGACGAGGCGCGCGACAAGGGGTGATCCCTGCCCCTTCTCCCCTTGCGGGAGAAGGTGGGCGCCGGAGGCGCTCGGATGAGGGGTGTCGGCGCTGAGGTTTGACGTGAGACGGGGTGCGAATGTCCTCGCCCCCTCATCCGTCAGGCTTCGCCTGCCACCTTCTCCCGCAAGGGGAGAAGGAAGAAGGTTAGCGCACCACCCGCAGCGTCACGCCCACCATGCGCGGCGCGCCGAGGAAGGCCCCGAGCGTGCCCGACTGGAACGGCGCGCCGAAGGCCACCTGGCGGTAGTCCTGATCAAACAGGTTGCGGCCCCACAGCTCGACGCTCCAGGCCCCATCCCCAGCATCGTCATTCGCCAGGGCCACGCGGCCATCGACCAGCCAGAAGCCCGGCTGGCTCTTGGCCGGGTCCAGATCCGAGCCGGTGTTGTATTCCGACGAATACTTGGCCGCGAGCGTGATGCGCCCGGTCAGGCCGGCGCCGACCGGCCGCTCATAGGTCCCCGCCAGCGAGCCGCTCCACAGGGGGGCGAAGTTCAGGCGACGCCCCGCCAGCAAGGGCAGACCGGCGATGGGGTCATGACCGTATTCGGTCTGGGCGTAGGTGACGCCGCCCTGCAGCGACAGGCCCTCGACCGGCAGGAACATGAAGTCCGCCTCCACGCCCTTGGCCCGCACCTCGGGGATCGAGCGCACCAGGAAGGTGGTGCCCAGGAAGGTGTTGAGCTGGAAGTCGTCATAGGTCTGGCGGAAAGCGGCGGCCGAAACCAGCAGACGGCGCTCCAGCATCACGCTCTTGACCCCGGCTTCCCAGGCGTCGGCGGTTTCGGCGCCGAAGGCGCGCGAGGCGTCGGGCACGAGGTTGGTCTGGCCCCGGTCCAGGTTGAAGCCGCCGTTCTTGCGACCGCGCGACCAACCGGCGTAGAGGCGAATGCCCTCGCTTGCTTGGTATTCGGCGCGGGCCAGACCGGTCCAGGCCTCGTCCTTGACCGTCTCGGAGGTCTTCAGGCCGTTGAAGGCCGGGTTGGACCAGGGCAGGCAAAGGGTGGCGTTGGTCACGCCATTGGCCAGGGCGGCGGCGCAGGCGCGGCCGCCGTCGGTGTTTTCATAGGCCGCGTCCATGGCCTTGGTCTCATGGGTGCGGCGCAGGCCCCCGGTCAGGGGCAGGCGGTCCGTGACGGCCCAGGAGGCTTGCGCGAACAGGGCCGCGCTCTGCGTCGTCTGCCAGTAGCGATCCAGTTGCCCCTCGCCCTCGACGAAGCTCGCGCCCACCGGCAGGCCGGTCAGGGTCGAGACATAGGCCGGGTCGCCCAGGGGGGCGACGGTCGAGCGCGACAGCAGGCGGCTGACGTAGCCCTCGTAGTCCGCGCCGTAGAAGAGGCTGTCGCGACGGGTCAGCTTCTCGTCCGACAGGAAGGCGCCGGCGGCCCAGTCCAGACGCCCGTTCTGGCCCGACAGGCGCACCTCCTGCGTCAGGGTGCGGAACCGGTTGGACCAGCTGCCGTCGTCGGGACGATAGGCCAGGTCGGCGGAGGTGAAGTCCCAGTCCTGACTGATGACGCCGCGCCAGTCGCGCACGGCGGTCGTGCTGTCCAGCTTCGCCCAGCCCAGGTCGGCGGTCAGGTGCAGGGCCAGGCCCTTGTCGCGGATGCGGGTGTTGGTGTCGCGGTTGGACCAGGCGACGCGAGCCCAGGGGTTGGGCGTCGCCGCCACCCCGCCGTCGGGGGCGAAGGCGGCCAGCAGGGGCGCCGTGCCGCCGGTCACAAGCTGCACGCCGACGCAGCAACGCTCGTCCCGCTCGGTCCAGTCGGCGGTCAGCCGGGCGGTCAGATCGGGCGTGACGCGCCACAGCAGCTGGCCGCGCACGGTGTCGTAGTGCTCGTTCTGATCGTCGGTCGCCGTGCGCGGGCCGTCGCCCGTCTTCACGTCATAGAGGCCGTCGCGGCGGCGCGCGGCGACATAGAGCCGCCCGGCCAGAACCTCGTCCACGATCGGGCCGGTCAGGGAGACCGAGCCGCCTGCGGTCCCGTAGTCGCCGAAGGTCGCCTCGCCCGCCATCCGGGGCGTGAAGGACGGGGCGGCGGTGACGACGTTGATCACGCCGGCCGAGGTGTTCTTGCCGAACAGGGTCGCCTGCGGGCCCTTCAAGACCTCGATGCGCTCGACCTCGCCCAGGTCGCCCAGGGCCACGCCGTTGCGCGGGCGATAGACGCCGTCGATCATGACGCCGACCGAGCTTTCCAGCCCCGGATTGTCGCCCACCGTGCCGACGCCGCGAATACGGGCCGTGGTGAAGGTCTGGTTCGAGGTCGAGGCCACCACCAGGCCGGGCGTCAGGATCTGCAGGTCCTTGATGTCGCGCACCCCGACGTCGTTCAGCAGGGGCTGGGCCGCCACCGTCAGCGACAGGGGCGTGGACGCCAGGGTCGCCTCGCGCCGCTGGGCCGTCACCACGATCTCGGACACCTGGGTCGGCCCTTCGGTCGCCGCATCCTCCGCGAATACGGGCGCGGCAAAAACGAGCAGGGGCAAGGCGACGGACGCGAGATACGCGGCGCGGACAGGGGCGTTCATGAAAAGGGAAACCGCTTTGCGGAGCGACGGCGCACGGCCTTTGTCGCGGACAGAAGCTGCGCTCTAGCAGTCGGTTCGGGCCGTTGAAAGCCTTACCTCAGGTCAGCAATCGGTGACTTTTCGTCAGCACAGGATGACTTTCAGGCCCGTCCCGCCAGGGGACCAGAGGCCTGGGGCGCGAAGCTGACCTCGACCCGGCTACGGTGAGGATCAATGTCGTTGCGCACCGCGCCGCCCACCCGGCAGAGCCCGCCGAGGTCGCTCGCGGCCCCGGCTTCGTGCGCCGTGATCAGATCCAGCAGGCGTTCCGCCTCGGCCAGCGAGGTCGGCTTCTGATCCAGCAGCCAGTGTTCCAGCCCGCCCAGATCGACCGCCAGCCCGCCCACGCGGACCGCGCTTTCGACCTTGCGGCTATTCCATTGATGCAGCAGCGCGCGCGCCGCCTCCATGGTCCATTGTTGCGCCATCACGCCCCTCCTGGGCGAAGCGTCGGGCCGCCCCGGCTTCCCAGATCCCGACGAAGGCCGTCAGGCTGACGAAGGTCCAGGCGATCCATTGCAAGGTGACCGCCGCCCATCCCAACCGCTCGTGAGCGAAAAAGGGGGCCAGATGGCTGAACACGATGATCAGCTGAAATCCGGCGCAGGCGACCAGCCACCAGCGACGACCATGCTCGGCCAACGCCCACAGCGCGCCGAACAGGGTCACATCCACCAGCATCACCCCGACCCGAAAGCCGTCGATGTCCCATCCAAGAACCAGGACCGACAGGACCTGGGCCGCCGTCAGGGCGACCACGGCCAGCCGTTCAACCGTCTCGCCGCGCCACAGCAGAAGGGCGAAGGCGATCAGGTTGGCGAGGATGAGTGCGATCTGAACGGGGTGCATGGTTCGAAATCAGCCCGCGCATCGACCGGTTCCGCCCTGGGCGGCGCCGACGACCCGTTCCGGGCGTTTGCTCATTGACCTGTCATCATCGACGACCCCCGGTGGTTCCAAAATCACCGCAGGCTTTCGATCAGTTCGAGAACAGGGTTGACGAGGCTGGCGCCGACCGCGGCGATCAACAGCCAGGCCAGAGACCAGGCCAGGATCAGCCACAGCAGGGAGCCCCCCAGCTTCCTGGGCCGGCGCCAGCCGTCCAACGCGACGTACCGATCATAGAGCGAACGCCGCGTCCCGCTCTCGAGCATCGGCGAAGAAGCTGCGGAGACCGTCGCAACTGGCTCCAACGGGGCCGCATCGGATAGGGGGAGCATTTCCCCTGAGTAGTTTTCACTCAGGCGGCGCGCGGCCTGAAGACGGTCGGACACGCCCAGCTTTTCATAGGCGCGATGCAGGTGGTTCTGAACCGTGCGCGGCGACAGGTCGAGCCGCTGGGCGATCTCCTTGTCGCCCAGCCGCAGACCCGCGAGCTGGACGACTTCCAGCTCACGTCGGGTCAGCTTCGATGCTGAAGAATCTCTGCTATCCTTGGCCACAGCCCAGCGTTAACCAATCAACCCCCGTTGCGTCCAGACTGTAAAATGTATCACCGATACCTCTTTATCGGGATCACGTCCTAGCCGGCGAGAACGCCGCTTGCATCCAGGGTCGCGTCGGCGTTCTCGACCACGGTCACGCCGACGGTTTTGACGCCATACTCAGTCTTCAAGGTCGACAGCCAGACGAACAGGGCCGCCGTCGTCACCCCCGTCGTGTCGAAGCCGATGCCGCCCGCCTCGTCCGCCGACAGGGTCACGTTCAACCCCGTCGTCTCGGCCGCGCCGCGCGCCGCCTGCTCGACCTCGGCCAGCGGCATGGGCGCCCCGGCCTTGGTCGGGGTCCGCGCCGCCAAGCCGGCCTCGATGCGTGTCAGGTTGGCCGTCGCCTCGACCCGGCGTTCGGCCGCCGCTGCGCGCCAGGCGAAGGCGGGCCTCACGACCAGAAGCCAGATCAGGACGGCCGCGATCAGCCGCCCCATGACCACCCGCATCCTCTGCTCGCGGGCGGACCGCCCGTCCCACCACAGACCGATCGACTGGATCATCCGGTTCATCAGGCGCCTCCCACGCGGACTTCCGAGACGACCTTGCCCTGATCGTCGACGGTGCTTTCATCAGTCAGGCTCATGCCCCGCGCGGCCATGGCCTGCTGCAGGGCGTCGAGGTCCTGATAGGCGGGATAGGTGACGGTGGCGCGCACGCCATCTTCGTCGGCAGTCAGGCTGTCCAGTTCGGCGCCCTCTACGCTCTCGACGGCGGCGAACAGGGCTGCGGCGGCGGCCGTCGGTCCGCCCGGCGGCGGGGCCGTGGTCAGGCGACGCGTCGCCTCGGCTGCCGCATCCCCGTTCGGCGCGATGTCGGGGAAGGCGCGACGCGCGGCGGCCTCGGCGCGCTGCTCGGCGTCGCGGGCGCGCCACTCGTCATGCCCGGCGGCGGCGAGGGTCAGGATCAGCGGCGAGACGATCAGGGCCGCCGCCAGCGCCCCCGCCCGCTTCCAGCCGCGCCGGTCCGTCTCGACGCGGCGGCCCGCCCCGGCCAGCAGGTTGATCGGCGGGTTGAGGGCGGCGGCGGCCAGCAGGCGCTCGATCTCGTCCGCCCGACCGATGCGCTCCAGCGCCCGCCCGGCGGCCACGGCCTCGGCCAGATCGGGCTGGAGGCTGAGCGCCAGTTCGCGCCCGCGCAGGGCCAGATCGGCGCCGAAGACGGCGGCGCTCAGAGCCCCCTCCTCGGCCGGTTCCGGCAGGACCAGGCTGTCGGGGATCATGACGTCGGCCTTCAGCCCGAGGCTCGACAGATAGTCGCCCCAGGCCTGCAATAGCGCGCGACCGGCCACCGCGACCAGCCGCCGCTCGCCCGGCGCCGGAACCGGTCCCAGGACCGCGCTCAGTCGCTCGGCGGGCGCGGCCAGGTCGTCGCGCAGCAGATGCAGGGCCGCCGCCGACAACTGCGCCGGGCTGCCCGAGGGCAGGTCCAGCCAGCGGATCAGAACGTCGGCGCCGGGTGCCACCGCCACCGTGCGCATCGGCTCGGGCGCGGGTACCCCCAGTTCGACGACGCCGCGCGTCAGCACATTGCCTTGCGCGTCCAGCGTCAGGCAGGACGCCGGCAGGGCCGCCGAGGGCGGGATCAGGATCAGTCGGATGCGGCTCATTCGTCCAGGGTCCAGCGTTGGATGACGGTGCGCGCGGGACCGGCCTGGGGCAGCTCGATCAGGGCCGTGCGGACGGCGCGGCTGCCGCCGAACTCCACGTCCACGCGCAGGTTGAAGAAACGGGTCAGGACCGTCAGTTGATCCTGCACCGAGGTCGGCAGCGACCCCCCCGCCATCGGCCCCAGCATCAGGAAGGCGTTGGCGTCGCTCCCGCCGCTGGCGGGCCGGGCGGCGATGGCGGCGCGGGCCGAGGCCAGACTGAGCTTGCCGTCCGCCAGCATGACCAGCAGCGGCGCCTGGTCCGGCCTCAGGGTGTTAGGGTTGAGCGGCGACAGGTCGGTCGTCGGCAGGGCGCACAGATAGGGCCGCAAGGTCGCATAGGTTTCGGCGTCCACACCCCGAACCGCGCGCAGCTCGCTGACCTCGACCAGCAGGGTTCCGGCGGTGCGATAGGGCTGGGCCTGCCCGGCGTAGGCGGCGTCCTCGCCGCCCTGCGCGCGCGGCGTCGTATCCGTGTCGATCCAGTCAGCCAGGGCGTCGGCAATGGCCCGCATCCGCCCCTCGGGCAGGTTGAGCCCCCGGCCCAGGGCCACGAACTGCTGAATGCCCAAAGGCCGGGCGACATAGACCTCCAGCTGCCCCTCGACCACGCTGTTCAGATTGAAACAGGCCTGACCGTCGCTGAGGCGCGCGGTGATCGCGCCGTCCTCGATGGGGAAGTTCAGCACCCGCCCGTTCCAGTCCGGCTGGATCGGCGTCTTGACCGGATCGAGGTCGCGCAGGCGGTTGATCTGGCGCCGCGCCAGGGCCTCGGCGCCCGCCGCATACCACTGCGCCTGGCTCTGGGTTTCCGCATTCATCGTGCGGCGGACCGAGAAGCGGATGTCGTCCAGCACCAGCACCGCCACCGCCGCCATCACCGCCACCAGCAGCAGGACGGTCAGCAGGGCCATGCCCTCACGGCCCTTCAGGCGCGCCCTCATCGCCCGCCCCCGACGACGAACAGCTGGCGCACCGGACCATACCCCTCCAGCGTCAGGTCCAGACGCACCGCGTCCGGCAGGGGCCGGTCCGGCGAGGGAACGAAGCGCGGCGTCTCGGCGCCCGCGCTGATGAAGGCCAGTGTCGGGGCGCTGACGCCCTGATAGAGGACCTGGGCCGGGCCGGGCCGGGCGCCGTCCAGATGGGGCTAGACCCGCCGCTCCAGACGCTCCTCGACCAGACGGTATTCGACCCTTTGCAGCGCGGCGCGCGGACGGCCGTCCGGGTTGCTCCACCCGGCGCGGACCAGGACCAGCAGGGGATCACCGGGCGCCTCGGCGGCCAGGATGGGCGAGGTCGCGGGCTGACCGTTGGCGGCGCGCACCCGGCGCGGCGCGGCCTGCCCCAGATCGGCGCGCAAGGTCGCGCGCAGGCGCTGCAGCTCGGCGGTGCGGTCGGTCGCGGCCTTGACCACGAAGCGGGTGTCGATGCTCTGGCTCAGCACCAGCACCCCCGCCGCCGCCAGCAGGGCGAAGATCAGCAGGGCGATCATCACCTCGATCAGGGTGAAGCCGGATCGCCGCGTCACGATCCGACCGCCCGGAACAGGATGCGCTCCACCGCCTGCCCCTCGTCGTCGGAGACGCGGATGTCGATGCGCAGGATGTCGGGGTCGTCGGTGGCCGCGACCGCGCGGGTCCAGCGCCAGTCGCGACCGGCCAGGGCTTCCGTCCCGTCGCTGTCGCCCGGCGCCGGGGCGGGCCGCGCCGTCATGGCCTCGACCGCCAGGTTCTCGGCCACAATTCCCCCCAGGGTCCGCGTCTCGGCGCGGGCGGCCGAGCGGGTGTTCTCGCCGCCGAGGTTCAGCAGGGCCAGAGCCGCCAGGGCGAACACCGCCAGCGCCACCAGAAGCTCGATCAGGGTGAAGCCGGCCCGACTCTTTCTCGCTCCTTCAGCCATCGACCCGCACCTCGCCCGCCGCATCGACGGCGACGGTCACGGCGCGGGGGCCGCGCGACAGGGTCAGGCGGGCCACGTCGGTCACGCCGGTCGGGTCGAAGACGACGCGCAGGGGCGCATCGGCGGACTGGCCCTCGGGGCGAGCGGCGGTGTCCTCGGCCCAGCGTTCCTCGCCGAAGGGGCCGTCCGTCAGGGGCGACCACTGCACGCCGTCGAAGCTGGAAAAGGCGTAGCCCGTCGCCGTCGCCTCGACCGCCACGGCGCGATTGGTCAGCAGGGCCTCCTCGCGCGCCCGCACCAGCCGCGCGGCGAAGCGCTCGGCCTCGTCGCCGACGGGCGGGCGCGGATCGGGCACGGCCAGCACCACGGCGGCGGCGGCCAGCCCCATGATGGCGACCACCATCAGAAGTTCCACGAGCGTGAAGCCGGAGCGCGGGCGCTGAACCATGCCTGCCCCCTTCCCGTTGGCGGGGGGTGTATGCGCCGCGTCGCGAGGTCGAAGCGCATGTGACGCGGCGATGCCCCCTGCGCCTCGACCCTGACC
>JALAGW010000036.1 GCA_022712235.1 Brevundimonas sp.
GAACTGGATGCGGCCGTAGCCCAGACCGACGGCCTGGGCGAAGCTCTGGGCCAGCAAGGTCTTGGCGGTTCCCGGCGGCCCCTCCAGCAGGACGTGGCCGCCCGCGAACAGAGCGGTCAGCAACAGGTCCACGGCGCTGTCCTGGCCCACGACGGCCTTGGCGATCTCGGCGCGGATGCGCTCGGCGATCGTTTTCACCTCATTGACGTCCACGGGTCAGCTCCTGGTTCCATCGGTATAGGGCGCGCGCGACCTGCATCAGGTCGCCGGCGGTTCTGGCGTTCCGGGCCTGTTCGGCCAGGCTTGAGTAGGTATCGGCGGCGCCGTTCGTTCGTCCGACCCGATCGAGGAAGGCGTCCAGCGATGCGTCGCTCAGGTGTCGAGGCGCGCCGATCGCGCGCGCCACGGCGGCGCGGACCAGAAGCGCATAGGGCGCGGCCATATGGTGCTCGCGGCGGGCAAGTCGCACTAGGCCAGCTGTGTTGTCGGCCAGACCACGCTTGCCTAGAGCTATGATGCGGTCGGTCTCTCGCGCAGGACCAAAACGGATGATCGCCTGGAAGCCGACAAACACCGCCAAGGCGGCCAGGACCAGGGGCATGCCCAGGAGCGGCGGCTCCAGCATCAGGTGCAGCAAATTGCGGCTACGCGTCATGCCATGAAGAGTGAGGTCGAAGATCACAGGCGAGGTCTGCGTCCGCGCCATGTCGATCAGCGCCACGCCCGTTTTCGCCCCTGCCAGAGTCTTTAAACCCTGGGTGTTGATCAGGTCGGGATCGGACAGAATATAGGTGCGCAGTTCCTTGTGCATGACCAGCACCGGATGATCTTGATCATCAACCACGACCGGAATCCACTGCGGGCCGGACAGGGTCCGCAGGCCTTCAACCTTGACCGGAGCGCCGAAGGACGTGCCGGAGGGACGACGTAGGCCGACCGTGGCCGGTCCCTTGCGGGCGATCAACTCGGAATTCTTGCGCAGCGCATCGGGAAGGATAGCGAGCGTTGCGTCAGGAGACAGGGCGCCGATTGTTCGAACCCAACCCGGATGCTTGGCGTCAGGGATAGCCTGCCATTTTGGCAGAACGATCAGGACGGCGCCGTCGTGTCGGACATTCTCAATCTCTTCCGGTCGGGAGTCCGCACCGGGCGTGAGCACCAGAAGACTGTCGATGGATTCCTCGGTCAGCATGCCGCGGTTCATCATCACCGGCACCCCGAGACTGCGCAGAAGAGTCGGTAGAGCTCCGTAGCCCGTGGCGGCGCGCGATAGCGCATGTTCGCCGCCGTTGTTTCCCGACTTCAGTTCCGGCGCATAGGCCGAGAGCAGTCCCAGGCCTGCAAAACAGACCGCCCCGACCAGAATGGCGATGATCATGGCGACGGGCGAAAAGGCCCCGCCGGTCGCTCTTGCGGAGCGGCTCATGCGCGCCCGCCCTGAGGCAAGGCGAAGGCTTCATAGGCCCGACGGCAATCGGCGAAGTCGGATGCGCCGACGGCGTCGCCGCCGAACAGGCTGCGTTCGACCATGGCTCCGATCAGGACGAAGGCGGGCCGCGCCGCATCGGGCATGGCTTTCAGTGAAGCGATTTCGCGCGTGGTCAGGGAGACGCGGACGGCGCGGGGTTGTCGCTTCTCGATGTCCTGGACGCTGCGCAGCAACAGCAGGTGGGCCGCCTCAGCGTACATGCCGCGTCCGGCCAGGGCGTCCGCCTCAGCCAGAAGATCTCGAGCCGCCTGGGCGTTCGGCCTCCATTCGTCGGCGATGGACGGCGGGACGGTCGGTTTGGCGGGCGGGGCGCGCAGACGCAGGATTTCACGCACGATGGCGTAAAGGATCAGTCCTGCGATCAGAGCCAGCCCGATCCAGAACACCCATTTGAGCGCGGGTCCAATCGCCTGCAGAAAATCCCCGAGCCAGCGTAGCCATCCGGGCGGTGACGGCGGGTCGAAACCGATGCGATCAAACTGAAACGAATCGTCTTTCAGCAGTCGATCATGCGCTTGGGCCAGAGCCTGGTCGGCCGCCGGATCTCTACCCTGCATCTAAAAAGCCGCCCCTCCTCGAACAGCCAAGGCATACTGGCCACAGGCCTTGAGTCAACGGCGGTTTTTCAAGCCTGCCCGGTCACGGTTAGACGGTGAAGCAGGCGCGGTTACGGCTGGTATGCACGCGGGCCGCTGTTGGGCGGCGTGCCGCGGGCCAGGTCGGTCGAGGGCGTCAGCGGGGCCGAGCCGCCGTTCAGGCGGGCGCGATAGACCTGCATGTTCTCCATCACCCGCATCATGTAATTGCGCGTCTCGGTGAAGGGGGCGCATTCGATGAAGTCGATGGGATCGACCTGGTTGCTGCGCGGATCGCCGCAACGGGCCACCCACTGCGGCGGGCGGGCCGGGCCGGCGTTGTAGCCGACCGTCGCGAGCAGGGGCGAGCCGCCGAAGTTGTTGATCAGTTCGCCCAGGTGATAGCTGCCCAGGCGCATATTGGCGTCCGGGTCCCATAGTTGCTCGGCCGAGAATCCGATGCCCATGCGGCGGGCCACGCCCTGACCGGTGGCGGGCAGAAGCTGCATCATGCCGCGCGCATCAGCGTGCGAACGGGCCAGGGGATCGAAGCTGGATTCCTGACGCGTGATGGCCAGGGTGAACTCCAGCGGCGCGGCGCCCGAGGTCTGGGGCGGCATGCGAACCGGATACATGCGCTCGGGCATGACGAAGCCGCGCTGGCTGGCGGCGCGGCCGACCATCATGGAGCCGAACTGGTCGCCGTAGCCTTGCATCAGGTCGAACAGCTGGGTCAGGTCGTAGGGCGAGGGCAGGGTATCGTCGAGGTGATAGGCGAAGACCCGCAGCAGGGTCTTTTCGCCCGCCGCGCCGAGGATGCGGGTGGCGCGGACGACCTCATTGCCTTCGAAGCGGTTGACGTCCTCGGGCGTGGGGGCGGGTTCGCCCGGCAGGGTCAGGGTGGTGATCCCGGCCTTTTCGGCGGCGAGTTGGCCATAGAAGGTCTGCCAGTGTTCGGCGCCAGCCTGATACCAGCGTCGGGCGTCGGCGCGGTCGCCCCGCGCTTCGGCGGCGCGGCCCAGCCAGTAGAGGGCTCGGCCCTGGGTGATGGGGGTCGAGGAGGAGTTGCGCAGGACCTCAAAATGCTGGGCCGCGGTCGCGGGGTCGTTCAGCTTGGTCAGGGCGACCCAGCCCGCGAAGAATTCGGCGTCCACCTTGCGCTCGCCGGAGGGGAAACCGTGGCCGTTCATGGCGGCGTAGGCGGCGCGGGGATTGCCCTGTTGCAGGGCGTCCAGGAAGTAGTTGCGGCGTTCGCTCCACAGCGTGTCCTGGCCCTCCTTGTGCGAGGGCGCGGCGGGCAGGGCGGACAGCAGGGGGAAGGCCTCGGATTGGCGGTTCGCCGAGCGCAGCAGGCGCACACGCTCGAGCACCACAGCGGGATCATTGGCGACGGCGGGCGACAAGCCTGCCACGACGACATCGGGCGAGTAGGCGGTGCGCAGGGCCATGGCGGCGCTGGCGACGGCCTGGCGGTCGGCGGGGACCATGGCGGTCATGGCGCGGGTCGCCGGGCCGTGCGGGCCGAGCAGCAGCATGTTCAGACGCGCGACGTGGTCGTCGGCAGTCAGCCAGGCGCCCCAGCGATTGGCGATGACGGACTGCTGGGCTTCCTCGAACGAACGGGTGCGCCACCAGTCGCGGATCAGGGCCTGGGCTTCGCGACGCTGGCCCTTCTGCTCGAGCGCGCCGGCCAGGGCGATGGCGCCATCGGCAGTCGTGGGCGCGGAGCCGTTGAAGAAGGCGGTGACCGCGTCGGGCGAGGCGTTGGCCAGGTTCAGCGCGCGCTCGCCCGCCGCCCGGCGCGAATCACCGCGCGGCCAGTTGGCGAGATCGGTCTGGGCGCGGGCCAGGTCGGCGTAGGAAAGCTGTTTGTCGGAAGTATCGACCAGAGCCCATTCGACCAGCTTTTTCGCTGTGGGATCTGACATGCGGCTCATGATCGACTGCGTGCCGATCACGTCGCGGGCGCGAGCTGAGGCCAGACCTTGCTGGAACAGAGCCATGTCCTGGCCGCTGATGACGCCATTCTGACTGGAGCTGTAGGGCGTCGGCGAGCTGTTCAGCACGTCCTGCGTCGGCGGAGTCAGAATCGCCAGGGCGGCGGCCACGGTCGTCGCGATCATCAGATGTCCGATCCTCATTCATCACTGGTTGCGGCCGAGCGGCGAGCAACCTACGCTCCCTGCCTCTTCAAAAGGGCGGCGCACGCCGCCCGAAACACCGCGCAGGTAACTTGTTTCAATGACCGCCCCCTTGTTCAAGGGCGTGATCACCTCCTTGTTCACACCTCTTCGTGACGGTAACGTGGACGAAGGGGCTCTCGAAATACTCCTGGAACGCCAGATCGCGGCAGGCGTCCATGGCGTGGTGC
>JALAGW010000316.1 GCA_022712235.1 Brevundimonas sp.
CCTTCGACGCGGTCAGCAACACCCTGGACGCCGCCGCCGAGGCCTGGTCCTCGGGCGACGTCGAGGCGGTCATGGCCACCTATGTCCAGGACGAGCCCCTGCTGGTCTTCCTTGGCGATACCCCGCTGAAGGGGCCGGACAGCGTGCGCGCCGCGCTTGAAGCCCGCGCCGCCCAGCCCGGCGGCCTGGGTCAGATGACCTATGAGTGGTTCGAGACCCTGCAGTTCGACGTCAACACCACGGTGGTCTCGGGCCGGGTCGTCATGCGCCGCGAAGGCAAGACCCATCGGGGTCTCTTCACCCGCGTCCTGCGCCGCACCGAGGACGGCTGGCGCATCGTCCACGATCAACTGGCCTGGGGCGCCGACGCCTGACCGGCGCTTAAAGCGCGGCGTAGAGCGCCTCGACCAGCCGCAGGGCGCGCGGGTCGCCGATCAGGTGCGGCGACTGGCGCGTCATGACATAGGCGGCCGAAACCCCCGTCGCCGGATCGGCGAAGGCCAGCGACCCGCCCCAGCCGCAATGACCGACAGCCTCGGGGTTGGGGCCGAAGACGTTCAGCCCCGCGTTGCGGGTGAAGCCCGCCGCCCAGCTCATGACATAGGGCAGGACCTTGTCCGGGCCATGGATACGCTCGCGCATGGCCTCGGCCAGGGTCTGCTGCGACAGGACGGGCAGTTCATCCAAAGCGCCGCCCGTGGCGACCACCGACATCATCCGCGCCAGGTCCCTGGCCGTGCCGTGCAGGTTGGCCGAGGGGATTTCCGCCATCCGCCATTCGGTCGAGCCGCGCCCGCCGGGGGCCGAGCCGCGATCGAGGAAGGCGGCCTTCTTGATCGGGTCGATGGGGCCGAGGTCCGGGGCGGCGGCGGGCTTGCGAAGTTGGGCCACCCGCCCATGCTCGCTCTCGGGCAGGCCGATCCACAGGTCCAGATCGAAAGGCTGGGCGAAGTCTTCGCGCAGGGCGGCGCCCATGCTGCGTCCGTCGACGATGCGGAACAGCTCGCCCGCCAGATAGCCGATGGTGATCGGATGATAGCCCGAGGCCGTCCCTGGCGCCCACAGGGGAGTCTGGGCCGCCAGCCTGTCCAGCACCGCCTGGCGATCGAACCAGATGGCCGGCTCGACCCCGTCGGAAAAGCCCGGCAGGCCGGACTGGTGGCTCATCAACTGGCCGACGGTCAGCCGGTCCTTGCCCGCCGCGCCGAAGGCCGGCCAGTGGTCGGCGACCCGGTCCTCATAGGACAGCAGGCCCTTGTCCACGCAGCGCGCGATCATCAGCGCCATGACCGCCTTGCCGGTCGAGAAGACCGGAACCAGCGTGTCCTCGGTGAAGGGCTTGGTCCCCGCCAGATCGGCCGACCCGGCCCAGAGGTCCAGCGCCACCTCTCCGTCGATGGTGAGGGAAAACCGCGCCGCCAGCTCGTTCAGCCCCTCGGGCGCATCGACGAAGTTGGCGGCGAAGGCGTTCTTCACCGCGTTGAAACGGGCGGGGCAGAGGCCGTGGATCTCGGGCGCTTGTGTCATGGCGGCGGTCTAGCGCGTCAGACGCTTCAGGTCACGGTTTGCGCGCCGCCGCCGAGGCGTTGCGCGCCGCCTCGAACTCGTCGCCGGGCTTCCACGCCGGCCAGTCGCGCGAATTGGCCAGGGCGGACCCGACCTCATACAGCAGCTGAACATCGGCCGCCGCGGCGTCCATCTTCCACTCCGGCGTCCACTCGTCCGTGGGCTGATGATAGCGATTGGCCACATAGTCGCGGCTGGCGGCGTTGTGGCCGGTGAAGCCCGCGGCGGCGAACAGGGCGGGCACCCCCTTGCGCGCCAGAGGGAAGTGGTCCGAGCGGTAGAAAGCGCCTGCGTGGGGCGCGGGATCGGGGATCAGGCGGCGGCCCTCGCGCCCGGCGAAGACCGCCAGCCGGTCGTCCAGATCATTTTTGCCGGCGCCGATGACGACGATGTCCGGGTCGATCTCGGTTCCGGGCAGCAGGCTGTCCATGTTGATGTTGGCGACCGTCGTCTCCAGCGGCCAGACCGGGTTGGCGGCATAGTATTCGGCGCCCAGGAGGCCCGTCTCCTCGGCGGCCCAGCTGACGAAGACGGTCGAGCGTTCCGGGCGCGGCCCCTCGGCGAACAGGCGCGCCAGCTCCAGCACCGCCGCCACCCCGGTCGCATTGTCCACGGCGCCGTTATAGATGTCGTCGCCGTTCTTGGGCGTGGCGCGGCCATAGGCGTCCCAGTGGGCGCCGAACATCACCGTCTCGTCGGGATAGGTCGTGCCCGGCAGGCGGGCCAGGACGTTGCGGGTCTCGACCCGGTCGGCCTTCTGACCGAAGTCGATGGACATGGTGACGCCGTCCAGCGTCACGGGCTGGAAATCGGGCGTGCGCGCCTGGGCCTTCAGCGCAGCGAAGTCGAGCCCGGCGTCCTGGAACAGCTGTTCGGCTACGGCGCCCTGTATCCAGCCCTGGGCGGCGACGCGCTCCTTGTCCGGGTCGGCGCGGACGATGTCGAACTTGGGCGCGGTCGAGGAGTTCTGCAGCGTCGACCAGGGATAGCCGGCTCCCGGCGTGTCATGGATGACCAGGACGCCCGCCGCCCCGTGGGCCGCCGCCACCTGGAACTTGTAGGTCCAGCGCCCGTAGAAGGTCATGGCCTGACCGTCGAACTGGCCCGCCACCGGATGGCCTTCCGGCGCGCCGAAGTCGGGATCATTGACCAGGACCAGCATGATCTTGCCGGTCAGATCGACGCCCTTGTAGTCGTCCCAGCCGCGCTCGGGCGCGTCCACGCCATAGCCGACGAAGACCAGGGGCGCGTCCTTGAGCGAGATGTGGCTGACCGGCCGATCCGAAGAGACGATGACGTCCGTGGCGCGCTGCAGGGCGGTCGTTTGCCCTTTGGCGGTGACGCTGATGGCCGCGGGACCGTCCTGGCTGGTGCGGCTCACCTGGGCGACCTGGACCCAGGACCCGTCGGGGCCGCCCGGTTCCAGTCCGAGGGCCTGAAACTGCTGCGTCAGCCATGCGATGGTCTTGTCCTCGCCGGGCGTGACCGGGGCGCGACCCTCGAACTCGTCCGAGGCCAGAACCCGCGTCGCCTCGCTGAGCCGGACCGGATCGACGCGTCCCAAAGGCTCAGTCTGGGCCAGAGCCGAGGTCGAGGTCATCAGGGCGGCGATCAGGCCAAGGGCGGCGGCGGAACGGGACATCGACATGAAGCGCACTCGAACAGCTTGAGAAGGCGAACACGCTGCCCCCTCTCGGCGTTCCTGTCGACCCCCGCCCTTGGTCGATCAGCGCGCCTTGAGCCAGTCCGCTGCGCCCCGCGCCGCCACCACGCCCGAGGCGAACGACGCCTGCAGCAGATAGCCGCCGGTCGGCGCCTCCCAGTCCAGCATCTCGCCGGCGAGGAAGGCGCCGGGGCGGGTCTTGAGCATCAGATGTTCGTCCACGGCGTCCAGACTGACGCCGCCCGCCGAGGAGATGGCTCGGGTCAGACCCTGGACCCCGATCAGGGTCAGGCTTACGCCCTTGATGCGCGCGGCCAGCGGACCGGGCTCGGTCGGCAGGGGACCGGCCTCGCGCAGCAGGGCGATGGCCAGCGGATCGAGGTGGGCGGCCTTCCTCAGCCAGTTCGACAGGCTGTCCTTGCCGCGCGGCCTCAGCAGTTTCTGCGTCAGGGCCTGCCGGCTGATTTCGGGACGCAGGTCCAGCGTCAGCTCGGCCGACCCGTCGCGGGCGACGGCCTCGCGCAGGTCCGCCGACAGGGCGTAAACGCCGCCGCCCTCGATCCCGTAGGCGGCGATCATGGCCTCGCCGCGCACCGTGCGCCCGGCATGGCTCAGAGCCACGCCCTTCAAGGGCCGGCCGGCGAAGCGGTCACGGAACAGGGCCGACCAGTCGACGTCGAAGCCGACGTTGGCGGGGCGGAAAGGAGCGACGAAGGCGTCCGCCTCTTCCAGCGTCGGAACCCAGGCGGCGTCTGATCCCAGCCTGGCCCAGCTGGCGCCGCCGAGGGCCAGAACCACGGCGTCGGGCCGTTCCAGCCGCTCGCCCTCGGGGGTGTCGAAGCTCAGCGCGCCATTCTCGGAATTGGCCTTCCAGCCGGTCCAGCGCGAACGGGTGCGGACCTCGACGCCCAGCCCCTCCAGCCGTGCCAGCCAGGCGCGCAGCAGGGGCGAGGCCTTCATGGCCTTGGGGAAGACCCGGCCCGAGGAGCCGACGAAGGTCGCCTGTCCCAGACCCTCGGCCCAGGCGATCAGGTCGGCAGGCGAAAAGACGTCCAGCCAGCCAGAGATTCGCGCCCGCGCCGGGGCGTCGTAGCGGTTGAGGAAGGGCTCCAGCGGCTCCGAATGGGTCAGGTTCAGTCCGCCGCGCCCGGCCATCAGGAACTTGCGCGCCACCGAGGGCATCTGTTCATGCACGACGACGCGAAGGTCGGCCTGGGCCAGGCGTTCAGCGGCCATCAGCCCGGCGGGGCCGGCGCCGATCACGGCGACGGTCGGAGAGGTGGAGGAGGGCGCGTCGGTCATCACGCCTTCCTAGCCCGGAACGTCCGCAAACGGCATACGCTCTGTCCCTATGAG
>JALAGW010000317.1 GCA_022712235.1 Brevundimonas sp.
CAAACGGTCCAGCACCAGAAGCTGCGCATCCGGGTCCAGGCCGACGAACCCATCGCCGGCCTGGACCCGGATGCGCAGCTTCTGGTGCTGGACCGTTTGCGGGCGCGGGCCGACGCGGGCGGCGGGGTCCTGGTCAGCCTGCACGATTTGACGCTGGCCGCGCGGATCGCGGATCGCGTGGTGGTTCTGGACGCCGGCCGCGTGGTCGCAGACGCAACGCCGATCGAGGCGCTTTCGTCAGCCGTGCTAGGCCAGACCTTTCATCTGGACGGGGTTTGGATCGAGGCGCCGGGCGGCCCGTTGCTGGCGGCGCGGCGGTTTGGTGCAGCGAACCGTCATCCCTAGGCAAGGACGGTCAAGTGATAGAGTTCCAGCCGCAGGCCACGACCGTAGACGACGTCATCGTCACCGCCGCCCGCCTGCCGCCGGCGGCGGGGGAGGCGGCTTTTTCCGTGATCCGTCTGGGCGATGAAAGGCTGTCGACCGCCACGCGGCTGGATGAGGCCTTGGCCACGGTTCCGGCGGTCTCCCTGTTTCGGCGAACCTCCAGCCTGGCGGCGAATCCGACGACCCAGGGCATCAGCCTGCGAGCCATCGCGCCTTCGGGCGCGGGACGGACTCTGGTGACGCTGGACGGCGTGCCGTTGAACGATCCGTTCGGGGGCTGGGTGATCTGGTCGCAGGTTCCGACCGAGAGCGTCGAGAGCCTGGATGTCGTGCGCGGCGCCGGGGCAGGGCCCTATGGCGCAGGTGCATTGACCGGCGTGATCCAACTTAGGGAACGCGAGCGGGGCGGTGTGCTGGACGCCTCCGTCGCTGAGCGAGGCGGGGCGCGGCTGGCTGGCTCCGGCGGCGTTGACGCGGGGCGCATCCGCCTGACCGGTTCAGCGCTTTATGAAGCCAGCGACGGCTATGTTCCTGTACGCGGCGCGGCCGCGGGCGCGGCTGATACATCTCTGGATCTGGAGGCCAGGAGCGCCTCGCTGCGTGCAGACATGCCGATCGGCGAGACGGCGCTGTCGTTGCGCGCGGCCGCATACAAGGAGGATCGCGGATCGGGCTTGGCGGGTGCGCGGGCCACGGCCAGCGGACATCTGTTGTCGGCCACAGCCGCCAGACAGCCGACGCAGGGCGACTATGGCTGGCGGCTGCAGGCTTGGCGTCATGAGAGCGATCTCGCCAACACCTCGGTCGCTGTAGCTGCAGACCGGGCCACGACCACGCCGGCCAACGACCAGTATGAGACCCCGGCGACCGGTTGGGGGCTGAACGCCGCCCTGCGTCGCGCGGCGCGCCAGATCGGCGGCGGGCGGCTGGAGTGGGAAGTGGGCGCCGACGCCCGCTTCAACGAAGGCGAGACGCACGAGCGATTCCGTTACATGGCCGGTGCGTTCACTCGCGATCGCATCGCCGGCGGCGAGACTTCTGTGGCGGGCCTCTATGGCGAAGGCGCCATGGAAACAGGTCCTTGGCTGGTCGCAGGCGGCCTGAGGCTGGACAGCTGGAGAAATGAGAGCGGGCGACGGCGGGAGCGCGATCTGGCGACTGGCGAGGCCACGCTGGACGAGACCGACCCGGAGCGCTCGGGCGAGGTGCTCAGTGCGCGGCTGGCGGCGCGGCGCATGATCAGCGGAGGCTGGGCGGCGCGGGCGGCGGCCTATTCCGGGTTCCGACCGGCCACGCTGAACGAATTGCACCGGCCTTTCCGCGTCGGCAATGACCTGACCGAGGCCAATGCCGGGCTGGTCCCGGAGACCCTGCAGGGCGTCGAGGCCGGCTTGGCCTTCGAGGGGCCGGGATCGACCCTTGGCGTGACCCTGTTCTGGAACCGGATCGAGGACGCCATCGTCAACGTCACCATTGGCGAAGGGCCGGGGACCTTTCCTCGTGCGGGCTTCGTGCCCGCTGGCGGGGTGTTGCGTCAGCGCCGGAACGCCGGAACCATTGAGGCGACGGGCGTCGAGATCAGCGCGCGTCAGACCTTGCGCGACAGGCTGGACCTGACCGGGGCGGTGTCGATCACCGATGCGCGCGTCGATGGCGGATCTGCCGCCTCGCAACTGACCGGTCTGCGTCCGGCTCAGGCTCCGATATGGAGCGCTACGGCGGGTGTCGACTGGCGCGCCACCGCGCGTCTAAGCCTGAGCGTTCGCGCCCGTTACGAGAGCAAACGGTTCGAGGACGACCTCAACAGTCGAGTCCTGGACGCCGCGGTGACAGCGGATGTTCGGGCTGACTGGCGGGTCAATGACACCGCGGCGCTATGGGTGTCGGCGGATAATCTGCTCGACGCCGCCGTCGAAGTCTCGAAGACTGGAACCGGGATCGAGGGTTTCGGTCCGCCGCGTACGCTCAGCATCGGACTGAAACTGATTTACTGACGCTGAGAGCTAAAGTCGGCATGGATTTCGTGATTTCGCAGACTGCACAGGTTCGCAAACTGTTGCAGTCATAAATTGCTGAATTAACACCCAAAATAATGCAATATGAGAGAAACGGCCGTTGCACCCGGCGACAGCGCTTCTGTTGCAAACCCCAACGCGCTCGGGGCGGCGGCAGAGGCGCGATGGGCACGAAAACACTAGACGTAGATAGGTTGTGGATAAACGCCAGAAGCGAAGACGGATGTCCGTTTCTGACTCGAAGCGGAAGTTCGAAGCGTCCTGCTATTGAGTACGGCGTCCGATCGGCCGTCATCTAAGGCGTTTTGATTCGTGATCACCTCGTTAAAGAAGCTGGCAGTCCGGCGGCGCGGATTTTCCGGGATCTGCTATGGCCCACCTTCGCTCGTTCGGACTTCCGTCGACCCTGCCGCAATCGACAAGTGTCCTCTCGCGGTGATCACCGGCTCTCGAAGTGCTATCCTCCGGCGAGAGCCAAGATGATTTTCGACCCGGGTGATCTAGCCGAGTCACTCCGCAAGAGACGCCCTCTCCGAATCGTTCGAATAACGATGTAACGAGAGAGAGGGGGCTGGGTCGGGGATGGAAGACTATAATCCGCTGACGGTGGCAGAATACGCTGCGGACGCTGCGCGAACGGATCGCGGGGTCGAGGGCCAGTCGTTGGCGTTTCCGCTTCTTGGGCTTGCGGGGGAGGTGGGAAGCCTCCTTAGCGAGCTGAAGAAAAAGCAGCGCGATCCGGCCTCCTATCGAAGCCATTCCGATGCCGTCACCGAAGAGCTGGGTGATGTCCTGTGGTATCTCGCGGCGGTGGCGCGACGCGGCGGTGTGGCCCTCAGCGCGGTCGCGGCCCATCTCTATCGGCGAGACGCAGAGTGGACCGGCCTCGATGATCCGCGCCTAACTTTCGAGGCGCTTCAGCCTCATCCGATTGCGCCCGGCGGCGAGCCGACGGTCAACTTCGAAGAGACCCTGCTCGATCTCGCTTCGGACGTCGGC
>JALAGW010000318.1 GCA_022712235.1 Brevundimonas sp.
AGGCGGCAATCTGATGACAGCTTCCAAATGGCTGGCCCGCAGCTATCGCAAGATCACGGGCCGTAGGCCGCCGCCGCCGCCGCCAACGCCAGCCAATGAAGCCGTCAAGGCTGCTGCGGCGGGCGACGCCGCACGTGATCGACAGGATTGGAATGAAGCGGTCCAGCAATACGCTCTGGCTCTGGCCCTTTCGCCCGACAACTGGCCCATTCGCGTTCAGATGGGGCATGCCTTCAAGGAAGCCGGTCGCTGGCCTGAAGCCGAAGCGACATATCGCACAGCCTGCTTTAACAGGCCGGCCGACAGCGAACTCAGACTGCATCTGGGACATGTGCTCAAGATGCAGGGCCGTCGCGACGAAGCGATCGAAGCCTATGTCGAAGCTCTGCGCCTGGATCCTGAATCCAGGCTCGCGCGAAATGAGCTGATCGCCGTTGGCGGCCGAAATTTCCTGCCGGAAAGTCAGTATGGGCAAGCCGCCATCACCCAGGGCCTGTCGCGCATCAGCGGAGTTCTGGAACAAAATCTTGAAGCGATCCGCGACTGGGTCAGCGTCTCAACCTATCCGGTAGAAGCCTACGACAGCTTCCGGCGTTCATTCCCTATCCAGCCGCCTCCGGCCGCTGGAAGCCGCCAAAGTCTCACGGTGTTGATCGAAGCCGGGGGCGCGACGCCATCGTCGGTGCGCCTCACCCTGACCAGCCTGCTGGATCAGCGTGACACCGAATGGACGGCGATCGTTCGCGCATCCGCCGCCTTGCAAGAACATCCCGTATCGAGCTTCGCTCGCCAGGACCCCCGCATCGCGTTCGTCGACCAGGCGCCTGCCAGCACAGCGGCTCTGCTCACGACGGACCTGGTGCTCATGACCGAGGCGGGCTGCCGGCTGGACCGCGAGGCAGTGGGGTGGTTCAGATACGCTTCAGCCCGCACAAAGGCTCACGTGATCTACGCCGACCACGATCACCACACGCACGATTGGCGCTACGGAGAAGTCCACAGCGCTCCGGCGTTGCACTCGATGCCGGATATACGCGATCAAGAAACGACGCCTGAGCCTCCCCTCAGCCTCCTGGTCGACCGTGGCGCGCAGTCTCTCATGTTGGAGGCTTTGGACGCAGACCTGGGCGCTGACCAGCGTCGCAAGACGCTGGTCGCCTCACTGCGAGCTGCGCTGCCAGTCGCTCACCTGCCACGTGTTCTGAGCAGTCGGAGAATCGCCGAGGACTTCACTCCGGCCCAACCCTCGATGCTCCCTGCTGCGCGCGCCGTCGCAGAACTAACGGGAGACCGAATTCTCGTGGTTATACCGACCCGTGACCAAGCGAGCCTGCTCGAGGCCTGCCTGGATAGCCTGAAAAGGCGCACAGCCCAGCCTCAGGACGTGGATGTCCTCGTGCTCGACAATCGCAGCGCGGATGCCCAGACGCTTTCGCTTCTGTCCGAGCGGGCTGAAAGCGGCGATATCGAGGTTCTTCCCTTGGATGAGCCTTTCAATTGGGCGCGCTTCAACAACCTCGCGGTGGCCGGTCGCAGGCACGACATCCTTGTTTTCGCTAATAACGATATTGAATTTTTGACCGACGGCTGGGACCACGTGGTGCGCGTGGGATTGTCCGATCCTAAAGTGGCGGTCATGGGTGCAAGACTTCTCTACCCTGACGATACTGTCCAACACGCCGGCGTGGTCATGGGAGCTGACAGAGGGAGGCCGGTGCATGAGGGTCTGGGCGCTCCGTCCCTTGCAGGCGGCCCCCTCAACCGCTGGCGTCGCCGGCGACAGGTCACTGCGGTCACTGGTGCGCTGATGGCCGTGGATCGCATCGCCTTTGAACAAGTCGGCGGCTTCAACGAGAGGCTGGCCGTGGGCTATAATGATATCGATCTGTGCATGCGCGCCCGAGCGGCTGGTCGGGTTGTCCTTTATGAGCCCGCGCTGGAAGCCATCCACCATGAATCCAAAACGCGCGGACGCAACGATGACGGCGCGAAGACGTCATGGGATGATGCTGAGTTGAGCGATCTGCATGAGGATTGGAGCGAGGCGCTGTTGGCAGATCCTGGTAAAAACCCTCAGTGGGTTTCATCCCATTCGCGAGCTTTCGACGGATATCGGGACCTCAGCCTGAGCCAGGTGCTGGAAAGCCTGGATCAAAGCGCCTTGGCCAATCCCTGGGCCGTGGCGAGAGCATAAAACTCGGCCGACCAGGCGACGAAGCTCCGCTCTTCTCGTAAAGGTCGCTACTGGGTGAAGTCGGAGGAACATCGTGAAGCAGGCCATGCTGGTTTTGGGCATGCACCGGAGCGGCACTTCGTCCGTCGCCGGCGCCTTGGCTCATCTGGGAGCGAGCGCTCCAGCCACGCTGATGCCCGACCACCCAGACAATCCAAAAGGATACTGGGAGAGCCTGCCGCTGGTTCACGCCAGCGACCGAATTCTGCAGTCGGCAGGTTCCTCCTGGAGCGACTGGCGGCCCATAAACCCAGGCTGGCGCAAATCCGTTACTGGGAAAGCTATGGCAGGCGATCTGCCAGAGCTCATCGCCGCCGAGTTCGGCGGGCGGCCGCTGATCACCTTCAAAGATCCCCGGCTGTGTCGCCTCTTTCCCATCTGGGATGGGGCGCTCAAAAGCTCGGGCTATCAGCCCCTCGTTCTGACCCCTCTGAGGTCGCCCATCGAGGTCGCGGCATCCCTGTCGAAGAGGGATGGCTTCAGCGAAACGAGAGGCCTTCTTCTATGGCTGCGCCATGTGCTTGACGCTGAAGCGGCCACCCGGCAAACGCCCCGACATTTTCTTTACTGGTCAGACTTCCTGAACGACTGGAGAGCCGAACTTTCTCTCGCAACCGAGCGATTGGGCGCGAGTCTTCCGGGTTGGTCAGATTTTACCGCGGAGGCCGTCGATACATTCCTTGACGTCAAGCTTCGTCGCTCGGTGCATGATCGTGAGATTCCTTCCCACGCTCCTGAATGGATCAAACTGGCGTGGGATGCTTTCAAGGTCCTGCATCAGGATCCCACGTCCAACTCAGCGCAGACGACGCTCGACAACATTCGCGCCGAGTTCGACCGCACTGTCAGAATTTATGGCCCGGCCTTGGCCGGTCTCGAGGGTGAACGCCTCAACTGGAACGTCGAACTCCAGACGGAGGTGGAAGCCCTGAAATCTCAACTGGCCGTCGCGTGTCACGAACGCGATAGTCAGATGATGGCGCGAGCCGACACCGAGGCTCTGCTGCACACCTACATGGCCAAGGCGAATGAGCTCGAGCAGGAGCGAGACGCCTGCAGGCTTGAGGGCGAAGTCATCACACGACGCCTGACGAGCCTTGAGGATGAACTTAAGGAGACGATCAGCGCTCAGCGACAAGCCGAAACCCAGATCGCAGACCTTGCACGCCAGCTTCTCGAACGCGATGAAGCCGACAAGCAAGTCGCGCTGGAAGTTGAAAACCTGCGTCGCCAAGCCAGCGACCAAGCGACGAACCACGCGTCGGATCTGCAGAGCGCGCATCTGACCATCACCTCGCTCGAAGAGGAAAAACAGTCTCTGTCAGACGCCTTGGCCGGGCTAACGCAGGCGCTTGCTGAACTTCAGTCGTCCTGCGCAGATCATGTGCGGACCGAGCAGGATCTCCTGTCGCGCCTGGAGACCTCTAACGCGCGGGAGCTTCAGCTCCTTGCGGATATCAAGGTCCGCGACGCTCAGGAAGCGGAACTGCTTCAGAATCTCACCCGTGAGCGCGAAGCCTCAACGCAAGCTGTGGCGGGCTTGGAACGGGAACTGCGGGCCATGCAAGAGGCCGAAGCCGCTCGCCTGGCCAGCAATCCCCTGCGTCGTTGGCTCAAATCGTCTCCGCCAGAAGCAAAGCCCGATCTTGGGAAGGCGAACTAGGCCGCTTCAGCAACGCCGCAAATCAGTTTCTGGACCTTGGCGACCTTGTCCCGGACGTGCTGAAAATCAGCGCCCGCGGCCCCCTTGAGCCAGATCAACGTGCCCTCGCCACCTGCTGGCATGAAGGCGGCGACAGATTCGCGCCGGACAGTAAAAGCGTAGCCGTCCTGGCGCGTGAAAGTGACAAATTCGTTCACGTGAACCCCCGTTATCCAAACCCAGGGAAATAGCAGAATACACAGGCGCTTCAAGCCCAGGAGTTGCATGGCATTACATATATTCAGGCGCTTACAGAGGAGAACGTCTCAAAACTACGGGTGACGCTCAGCCTATCTTTTTCTTCTCAACAGCGCCGTATATCCCTCGCACTGTTTCGGTCTTCGATATGATCGTCGCCTAGGCCTCCAAGCAGAAGGTCATCGCCCAGGCCGCCCGGTCACTCCGCAATTATGAGCAACACCAGCCCGGGCAGGCGAGCGCATCTATCAAGTCCCCCTTCTGGACATCTCGCACGTTCAATGATCGCCACGCCGACAGCGCGCCATTGCCTGCTGGACGGAGGCTACTCCAGGCACCGCTTGCGAACGCCTATTCGCGCGGTGAGGACCCCAGACCAAGCGCTGCATCGAGATAATCGCCGCTGAGCTTCGCGAGACGGCCCGCCACTTCCCGGTCGCTCAAATTGGCTGGGATAAGATCGTCCAACCGATCCTGAAGGACTTGGACCAGGGCGGCGGCGCGTTCACCGGTTCGCCCTAGCCCCCTCAAGTCCGCAAGAAGGTGCTCGATTTCGGCATCGGAAGGCAGGCGGTATGACATGGCTCATCTTGACCAAGAATTTGCAGATTCTGGAAGCATCTGGCCAGCAGGCAAGGCAGGTTGGTTACAATGCAGGACAGCGTCGGAACCGAGCAGAGGCCGGTAGCCGCCCGTCGGAGGCCTTGGCCACCGCCTGTGCGGCCAACCGCCTTGCTGGTCCCCTCGCACACCGGGCAGGTCTCGCCGGTCGTCAGCGCGCCGATCCCCTGAGACTCAGGGCACAGGCTAGCGTCGGGATGTTGCGGAGACGCCGGATCCGTCGGGTCGACCGGACCGAGGTCACGGTCGTCGATCTCTGCGGGGGCGATGGACGGGCTCATGGGGGCAAACGCCCCACCGCCGCCCCGGTTTCGTCGTGACAGGCGCGCCCTTGGCCGCTATCGAGCGGCCATCATGCAAGAGACTGAACGGCAATCCGAGGAACGCAGCTGGGAGACGGCGAAGACGCTCGCCGAGGCCCTGCCCTATATCCAGGTTTATGACCGCGAGACCGTGGTCATCAAATACGGCGGCCACGCCATGGGCGAAAGCGCCGTGGCCAAACAGTTCGCCGCTGACGTGGTGCTGCTGAAGCTGATGGGCGTGAACCCCGTGGTGGTTCACGGCGGCGGGCCGCAGATCAGCGCAATGCTGGACAAGGCCGGAGTCAAATCCGCCTTCGTCGACGGCCTGCGCGTGACGGACAAGGACACGATGCAGGTGGCCGAAATGGTCCTGTCGGGCGCCGTGAACAAAGAGATCGCCCACTGGATCACTGTAGCGGGCAAGGAAGCCGACGTGCGCGGCGTCGGCCTGTCGGGCAAGGACGCCGGCCTGCTGACCGTCGAGCGTACTCGCCGCACCAAGCGCGACCCCGACAGCATGATCGAGCACGAGGTCGATCTGGGCTTCGTCGGCGAACCGACCAAGGTCGATCCCAAGCTGATCAAGGGCCTGATCGCCTCCGAGACCGAGGACTGGGTTCCGGTCATCGCCCCTATCGGCGTGGCCGAGGACGGGATGACCTATAACGTCAATGCCGACACCGTGGCGGGCGCCATCGCCGGATCGCTGGGCGCCAAGCGCATGCTGCTGCTGACCGACGTGGCCGGCGTGAAAGGCGCGGACGGCGAGATCATCCGCCAGATGAACCTGGAAGAGGCGCAAAACCTGATCAACACCGGCGTCGCCAACGGTGGCATGATTCCCAAGCTGGAGACGGCCATGGCCGCCGTCCGCGCGGGCGTCGAGGCCGTGGTCATCCTGGACGGGCGCCGCCCCCACGCCATGCTGGTCGAGCTGTTCACCGAGTTCGGCGCCGGCACCCTGGTGAAGGCCCAGTGACGGCGGAAGCGACCACTCAGCCTCTGGCGGCGAGCACCGAGATCGGCGCCGACCTGCGCCACGTCCGATCCTGGGTGTTCGACCTCGACAACACCCTCTACCCGCCGGAAAGCCTGTTCCTGAAACAGGTCGAGCAGCGCATCAACGCCTATGTGGTGCGCACCTCCGGCCTGCCCTCAGCGGAAGCCTTGAGCGTGCAGAAGGGGTATCTGCACGACTACGGCACCTCGCTGGCCGGGCTGATGATGCACTATCAGATCGACCCGCACGACTTCCTGGCCGAGGTCCATGACGTGCCTCTGGACGTGCTGACGCCCGATCCCGGCCTGCACGCCGCGCTGGAGCGCCTGAGCGGCCCGCGCCTGATCTTCACCAACGGCTCGATCGGCCACGCCCGGCGAGTGATGGAGCGGTTGGAGCTGACGCCCTTCTTCGACGGGGTCTTCGCCCTGGAAGACGCCGACCTGGTCCCCAAGCCGGACCCGCGCACCTTCGACAAGATGCTGGCCCGGTTCGGCGTCGATCCGACCACCGCCTGCTTCTTCGAGGACACGCCCAAGAACCTGGAGCCGGCGCACGCCATCGGCATGACCACGGTTCTGGTCGGGCCCAAGGCCTTCACGGCCGAGGGCCAACACATTCGACACCGGGCCGCCTCCCTCGGCCCCTTCCTGACCACCGCCATGCTGGACGGAGATCCGCAATGACCGACCTGACCCATCTGGAATCCGTGATCGAAGCCGCCTGGGAGGCCCGCGCCGAGGTTTCCGCCGCCACGCGCGGCGAGGTGCGCGACGCCGTCGACACCGCCCTGGCCCTGCTGGACTCCGGTCAGGCCCGCGTCGCCACGCGCGGCGAGGACGGCGTCTGGACCACGCACCAGTGGCTGAAGAAGGCCGTGCTGCTGTCCTTCCGCCTGAACGACAACATCATCATGCGCGCGGGTCACGCCCCGACCCTGCCGCTGTCGGCCGATCATCCGGTCGCCGTCGGGCCCTTCTGGGACAAGGTGCCCAACAAGTTCGGCGACTGGAGCGCCGCCGACTATCAGGCCGCCGGTTTCCGTTCGGTGCCGGGCGCCGTCGTCCGCCGCGGCGCGCACGTGGCCAAGAACGTCGTCCTGATGCCCTCCTTTGTGAACATCGGCGCCTTCGTCGATGAAGGCTCGATGGTCGACGCCTGGGCCACGGTCGGCTCCTGCGCCCAGATCGGCAAGAACGTCCACCTGTCCGGCGGCACCGGCATCGGCGGCGTGCTGGAGCCCCTGCAGGCCAACCCGACCATCATCGAGGACGGTTGCTTCATTGGCG
>JALAGW010000319.1 GCA_022712235.1 Brevundimonas sp.
CCACAGAACACCCGCGGCCAGGATGGCGGCCGTCACGCCGAGCGAGATCGCCGGCGGAAACTTCTCCAGCCCCATCAGGGGCGCGGCGATGACCTTCCCCCCAATGAAGACCAGCAGGATCGCCAGCGCCTGCTTCAGATAGGCGAAGCGGTGGATCACCGCCGCCAGGGCGAAATAGAGCGCCCGCAGCCCCAGAATGGCGAAGATATTGGACGTGTAGACGATGTAGGGGTCCGTCGTGATGGCGAAGATCGCCGGCACTGAATCCACGGCGAAGATCACGTCGGCGAACTCGATCGTCACCAGGGCCAGGAACAGCGGCGTGGCGCGCCAGACCCATCGCCCCGCATCATCCTCGCGGACAAAAAACCGCGCACCGTGCAACTGGTCCGTCACCGGCACGCGCCGGATCAACCAGTTCATCAGACCCCGCCCCGCCGCCGCTTCTTCCTTGGGACTGGTCGCGATCATCCGCCCGCCGGTGAAGATCAGGAAGGCGGCGAAAACATAGAGCGCCCACTCATAACGACTGACCAGGGCGGCCCCCGCCGCGATCATCACCGCCCTCAACACGATGACGCCCAGCACGCCCCAGAACAGCACGCGGTGCTGATGCAGGCGCGGTATTCCGAAAGCGCTGAAAATCATGGCGATGACGAAGACATTGTCCATCGCCAGGCTCTTTTCGATGGCGAAGCCCGTCAGGTAGTCCAGCCCGCTGTCCGTCCCCAGCCGCATCCAGACCCAGCCCCCAAACAGCAGGGCAACGGCGATATAGAAACCCGACAGCAGCAGGCTTTCCCGCACCCCGATCTCGTGCGCCTTGCGGTGCAGGACCCCCAGATCGAAGGCCAGCAGGGCGACCACGACCACCAGAAAACCCGCCCACATCCAGGCGGGCTTGCCCATCCACTCGACTGTCAGAAACTCCATAACCGCCTCTGGACCGTTCACGCCGCCGACGCCCGAACGGACGACCAGCGCGGACCGACATCACGACCATTCTCTCCAATGGGGGATCGCCAGAGGGGCCCGGTCCGCTAGGGGATCAACGCGAAACCGACGCAGACGTTCAGCGCCTGGGCTGCGACCTAATGTTCGCCTTCGGCCGCCGCGATCGCCGCCGGGCGATGCGCACGCACGCACCAGACGACGCTGACGACCATCAGGACCATGGCCACGATCTCGATGACCGTCGGCCCGCGGCCCTCCCACAGGAAGCCGTAGAGGAAGGCGAACAGGGTCTCGAACACGATCATCTGGCCCAGCATGGTCAGGGGCAGCAGACGGCTGGCCTGGTTCCAGAAGGCGTTGCCGATGATGGAAGCGAAGACGGCCACGCCCAGGCTGACCCCGATCAACCGCATCCAAGCTTCGCCCGACGACTGACCCATGGTCAGGATCGCCGGAATTGCCAGCAACAGCGCCAGTCCCCCGGTGACTACCCCGGTCAACAAGGACCATTCGTGCGGCGTGACGGCCGGCAGACGAACCATCCAGCGGCTGTTTCCAACGGCGAAGGCCGACCAGGACAGCAGGGCCGCCAGGGCGCACGCCAAGCCGATCAGTGTCTGCGTCCCGCCATGCTCGCCGCCGGCGCCCTGGCTCAGGGATTCCCAGCCGATCAGGCCGACCGCCAGGGCCGCGACCGCGACCGGCGGCGCCACGCGCGTCAGCGGCGGCGAATCCTTATCCTTCAAGCCCCAGAGGGCCACCACGACCGGCACCATGCCGACGATCAGGGCCGAAGCCCCGACGCCGGCGAAATGGACGCCGACCACCAGGAAGACGAAATAGACGATGTTCCCCGCCAGGCTCAGCCAGACCAGGGCCCGCCAGGCCTTCCAGTCCAGGGCCGCCGTCACCCGTCGCCAGCGCGGGGCGATCAGCAGGGCGGCGATCAGGCCATAGGCGAGATAGCGCCCCGCCGTCAGCATCATCGGCGACGCCTCGGGCGCGACCTTGGGCGCCAGGAAGACCAGCCCCCACAGGGCGCCCGCCGCCATGCCGCTGGCGACGCCCCAGAGACGCTGAGACTGCATCAGGTTCACTTTTCGCCTGGCTCCACGATGCGCCCACCAGTCATGGGCTCGGCCACGCCGGTCGTGCCAGGGAAGCTGATCGGCAGGCCCAACAGGCAGCGCGCCGCCAGGAAGGCGAAGGCCTCGGCCTCGATGGAATCGCCGCGCCAGCCCTCGTCCTCGGCCGTCGTCACCGGCACGCCCGCACGCTCGCGGATCGCCGCCAGCAGGACCGGATTATGCCGTCCGCCGCCGCAGGCCACGACCTTGGTCGGCCTTTCGGAACAGCGCGCCACGCCCAGGGCCACGGCCTCGGCGGCGAAGGCCGTCAGGGTCGCCGCCGCATCCTCCAGCGACAGGCCCGCGACCGGGTCCAGCGAGAAGTCGAACCGATCCAGCGACTTCGGCCCCGTCGCCGCGAAATAGGGGTGAGCCAGATAGGCGGTCAACACGGCCTGATCAACCGTTCCCGCCGCCGCCAGCCTGCCGCCCTCGTCCATGCGCTTCTTGCCGCGCGACTGAACCAGCAGGTCGACCATGCCGTTGGCCGGGCCGGTGTCGAAGGCCTCGAGCCCGCCGTCAGCGCGGATCAGGGTGATGTTCCCCACCCCGCCCAGGTTCAACACGGCGACCGGCCCGACAAGACCCGCTTTCTTCACTAGGGCCGCGTGATAGACTGGGGCCAAGGGCGCGCCCTGCCCGCCCGCCGCCACGTCGGCGCTGCGGAAATCATAGGCGGTGCGGACGCCCAGGCCCTCGGCCACGCTCAGGGCGTCGATCAGTTGCACCGTGCGGCCCGGCCGTTCCGGCGTCGGGGCCTCATGCAGCACCGTCTGGCCATGCACCCCGACCAGATCAAGCGCGCTGGCCTTGACCCCGTTCACCGCCATGAAGCCGAGCGCCGCGGCCAGATGGGCGTCAGCCACCGCCATGCGGGCGTCCTCAAAGCTGTCGGGTTCTTCCTCGTCGCGCTCCCAGTCCAGAGCGTCCTCGATGGCGTCCTCGACAATGGCGCGCGTCTCGGCGTCCAGCTTCATCTCGCCGGCCGGGCCGAAGCTGATGATGTTTTCGCCGTCGGTCTCGATCACCGCCATGTCCACGGCGTCGAGCGAGGTGCCGGTCATGAAACCGAGCACGCGAAGGGTCTTGATCGAGGAGGAGGTCGTCATGGCGGCTTGACTGCCACGTCCCGCACGCCGTAGCTAGCGCCCATGATCGCCGCCCGCGCCATTTCCGGCCTGTATTACCGTTCGCTGAGCTAGCGAGCGGCCGCGATCTCGTGCCGCCTTCGCTGGCGGTGCGACTTCCCGACAAGGAAGACGGCCGCCGGCATCCCTGCTACGGAGCCGTCCATGACCGACCAAGCCTTCAAGTCCGACTTCCTCAAGACCCTGCAATCACGCGGCTATATCCACCAGGTGACCCACCCGGCGGAACTGGACGAGGCCGCCTCGAACGGGATCGTGACGGCCTACATCGGCTTCGACGCCACGGCCCCCAGCCTTCACGTCGGCAGCCTGATCCAGATCATGATGCTGCGCCGCCTGCAGCAGGCCGGGCACAAGCCCGTCGTCCTGATGGGCGGCGGCACGACCAAGGTCGGCGACCCGACCGGCAAGGACGCCTCGCGCCCGCAACTGACCGACGAGACGCTCCAGGCCGACATCGC
>JALAGW010000320.1 GCA_022712235.1 Brevundimonas sp.
CCCAACCCTTCCCCCATCAAGGGGGAAGGGCCCTCTGGCGCGCCCGTGATCAATGGGTGCGGGACGAAAACTGATGCCCCAGCTTCTCCTCGAAATCTTCTCCGAAGAAATCCCCGCCCGCATGCAGCAGGGCGCCGCGCGCGATCTGGAGCGCATGGCGTCCGAGCGTCTCACGGCCGCCGGTCTGACCTGGGAGGCGCTGAACGTCTTCGCCGGGCCGCGCCGCCTGACCCTGGTGATCGACGGCCTGCCTGTCGCCACGCCCGACCGCAACGAAGAGGTCAAGGGCCCCAAGACCTCGGCCCCGGCTCAGGCGCTGGAAGGCTTCCTGCGCAAGACCGGCCTGACGCAGGACCAGCTGGTCGAGCGTGACGGGATCTGGTTCGCCGAGATCAGCAGCAAGGGCCGTCAGACGACCGAGGTCTTCGCCGAGACCGTGGATCAGATCGTTCGCAGCTTCCCCTGGCCCAAGTCGATGCGTTGGGGCACGGGCACGCTGCGCTGGGTGCGCCCGATCAAGCGCATCATCGCCCTGTTCGACGGGGCGGTGGTTCCGTTCGAGATCGACGGCGTCCAGTCCGGCGACGTGACCGAGGGGCATCGTTTCCTCGGCAGCGGCAAGCCGTTCGCGGTCAAGGACTTCGCCGACTATCGCGCCAAACTGGAACGCGATTTCGTCCTGCTGGACGTGGCTGACCGCAAGCTGCGCATTCTGGAAGCCGCCAAGGCCGCCTGCGCCGCGCGCGGTCTGGTTCTGGTCGATGACGACGGCCTGCTGGACGAGGTCGCAGGTCTGGCCGAATGGCCGACGCCGATCCTCGGCGACATGGACCCGCAATTCCTGTCCCTGCCGCCCGAAGTGGTCCGCCTGTCGATGAAGGTGCACCAGAAGTATTTCGCCGTGCGCGATCCGTCGAAAGACGGTCTGGCGCCCAACTTCCTCGTCGTCGCCAACGTCGAGGCGACCGATGGCGGTCAGGCTCTGGCCGCCGGCAACTCCAAAGTCCTGTCGGCCCGCTTGAACGACGCCCGCTTCTTCTGGGACGAGGATCAGAAGGTCGGCTTCGACGCCTGGAACGACAAGCTGAAGGGCGTCACCTTCCACGCCAAGCTGGGCACCCTGTCCGAGCGCGTCGACCGCATCGCGGCGCTGGCGCGCGAGATCGCGCCTCTGGTCGGCGCCGATGCGGCTCAGGCCGAACAGGCCGCGCGTCTGTCCAAGGCCGATCTGGCCTCGGGCATGGTCAGCGAGTTCCCGGAACTGCAGGGGATCATGGGCGGCTACTACGCCCGTCTGGCCGGCTACCCCGACGCCGTCGCAGACGCCGTGCGCGACCACTACAAGCCGCAAGGTCCGGGCGACAGCGTCCCGACGGCCCCGGTCACGGTCGCGGTCGCCATCGCCGAGAAGCTGGACACGCTGGTCGGCTTCTTCGCCATTGACGAAAAGCCCACCGGTTCGCGCGACCCCTACGCCCTGCGCCGCGCCGCGCTAGGCGTGATCCGGCTGGTGCTGGAGAACGGGGTGCGGGTTTCATTTAACTCGCTGATTGCTAGCGCATTCCTCGGTTTAAGAAATCGCCAGTTCATTGATCGTGCTCGTACTGGAGACGTTTACGTCGGGAGCAAAAAGTTCGCTCAAGTCGGGCTTCTGGGCGGGCGCCGATTAATTGAGCGTAGGAATGAGCCAGAGATCGGTGATCTGGTCGAGACGCTTCTGGAAATGATCAGTGGTTCGCCCGATCTCACTCATTGGCGCACCGGTGAGGGGGACTGGGGGCAGACATATTCAGTCAAGTTCCAAGGGCGGGACTTGGATCATCTGAATGACACTGAACATGTCGTGCCAGTTCAGTTCGACCTGACGGTTAGCCCTCCGATCCGGCTGGACTACAATCCGGGTCTGCTTATCGCCTTCTTCGCCGACCGCCTGACCGTCCTCCTGCGCGATCAGGGCCAACGCCACGACCTCGTGGCCGCCGTCTTCGCTCTGGGCGACGACGATCTGGTGCGGATCGTGCGTCGGGTGGAGGCGCTGGCCGCCTTCCTCGCCACGGACGACGGGGCCAATCTGCTGGCCGGCTACAAGCGGGCGTCGAACATCCTCAAGGCCGAGGAGAAGAAGGGGCCGCTGCCGCAGGGCGCCGTCGCCACCGGCCTGGCCAACCAGCCGGCGGAAGAGACCGCCCTGGCCTTTGCCGCCGCCGCCGCCGCGACCGCCGTGGACGCGGCGCTGGAAATCGAAGACTTCGCCGCCGCCATGACGGCCCTGGCCGCTCTGCGCGGTCCGGTGGACGCCTTCTTCACCGCCGTCATGGTCAACTCCGACGTGGCCGAGGAGCGGGGCAACCGCCTGAAGCTGCTGGTTCAGGTGCGCGACGTCATGGGCCGGGTGGCGGACTTCGGTCAGATCGCGGGGTAGGGCGCAAGAATGACCCTTCTCCCCTTGTGGGAGAAGGTGGCTCGCGGAGCGAGACGGATGAGGGGTTGCGCGACGTCACAGTCTCGCAGCCCCTTTTCGCGTTGAGAGACCCCTCATCCGGCCCTGACGGTCCACCTTCTCCCGCAAGGGAAAAAGGGAAAGAGATACATCCTCTCACGGATTGTTACGCCCCCGGCCTCGCCTTCGCAGGTGCAGCGCGCTAGTGAAGTCCCCCGTAAGCGGGACTCACCAGATCCCGCGACAGACCACGGCTCAGGGACTGCAAGATGACCAAGTGGGTGTACGGCTTCGGCGGGGGCTCCGCCGACGGCGATGCGTCGATGAAGAACCTTCTCGGCGGCAAGGGCGCGAACCTCGCGGAAATGTCGTCTCTCGGCCTTCCGGTGCCGCCCGGCTTTACGATCACGACGGAAGCCTGCGTCCACTATTATTCCCACGAAGAGACCTATCCGGCCGAGCTGGCCGATCAGGTCGCCGCCGGTCTGAAGACCGTCGAGGGCATCGTCGGCAAGACCTTCGGCGACGCGTCCAACCCCCTGCTGGTCTCAGTGCGCTCGGGCGCGCGGGCCTCGATGCCGGGCATGATGGACACGGTGCTGAACCTGGGCCTGAACGACCAGACGGTCGAGGGTCTGGCCGCCCTGTCCGGCGACCGTCGCTTCGCCTTCGACAGCTATCGTCGTTTCATCACCATGTATTCCAACGTGGTTCTGGGCATCGGCCACGACCAGTTCGAGGAGGTTCTGGACGACCACAAGGACCGTCTGGGCGTCTCGGTCGACACCGAGCTGACCGCCGAGAACTGGGAAAAGGTCGTCGCCGACTACAAGCTTCTGGTCGAGCGCGAACTGGGCCGCGCCTTCCCGCAGGACCCGCAAGACCAGCTGTGGGGCGCCGTCTCGGCCGTCTTCGCCAGCTGGATGAACGACCGGGCGAAATTCTATCGCCGCATGCACGACATCCCCGAAAGCTGGGGCACGGCCGTCAACATCCAGTCCATGGTGTTCGGCAACATGGGCGAAACCAGCGCCACCGGCGTGGCCTTCACCCGCAACCCCTCGACCGGTGAGGCGCGCCTGTACGGCGAGTTCCTGATCAACGCCCAGGGCGAGGACGTGGTCGCGGGCATCCGCACGCCCCAGTCGCTGACGAAGGCGGGCCGCGAGGAAATGGGCGAGACCGCCCCCTCAATGGAAGAGGCCATGCCCGAGGTCTTCGGCCAGTTCGTCGAGGTCGTGAACCGGCTGGAAAGCCACTATCGCGACATGCAGGACATCGAGTTCACGGTCGAACAGGGCCGTCTGTGGATGCTGCAGACCCGCAACGGCAAGCGCACCGCCAAGTCGGCGCTAAAGATCGCCGTGGACCTGGCCTCCGAAGGCGTGATCTCGCAGGAAGAGGCCGTCTCGCGGGTCGAGCCCGCCGCCCTGGACCAGCTGCTGCACCCGACCTTGGACCCCGACGCCGCCCGTTCGGTGGTGGCGGCGGGCCTGCCGGCCTCGCCCGGCGCGGCGACCGGCAAGATCGTCTTCGACGCCGACGAGGCCGAGCGTCTGGCCCAGCAGGGCGACGCCGTCATCCTGGTGCGCGAGGAAACCAGCCCCGAGGACATCCACGGCATGCACGCGGCGCGCGGCATCGTCACGGCCCGCGGCGGCATGACCAGCCACGCGGCCGTCGTGGCGCGCGGCATGGGGCGCCCTTGCGTCTCCGGCGCCGGCGAGATCTCGATCAACGAGAAGGCCGGGACCTTCACCGCGCGCGGCCGCGTCTTCAAGGCTGGCGAGGTCATCACCATCGACGGCGGCAAGGGCGAGGTGCTGGACGGCGCCGTGCCAATGATCGAGCCGGAGCTGACGGGCGACTTCCAGACCCTGATGGGCTGGGCCGACGCCGTGCGCCGCCTGAAGGTCCGCGCCAACGCCGAGACCCCGCTGGACGCCCGCACCGCGCGCGGCTTCGGCGCCGAGGGCATCGGCCTGTGCCGCACCGAGCACATGTTCTTCGACGAGGCCCGCATCGCCGCCGTGCGCGAGATGATCCTGGCCGACGACGAGCAGGGCCGCCGTTCCGCCCTGGCCAAGATCGCCCCGTTCCAGAAGTCGGACTTCGTCGAACTGTTCACCATCATGAGCGGCCTGCCGGTGACGGTCCGCCTGCTGGACCCGCCGCTGCACGAGTTCATCCCCACACCGACGCCGACATCGACGCCCTGGCCGCCGGATCGGGTCTGGACGCCGAGAAGCTGAAGCGTCGCGCGCGCGAATTGCACGAGACCAACCCCATGCTGGGCCACCGCGGCTGCCGCCTGGGCGTCGCCTATCCCGAGATCTACGAGATGCAGGTCCGCGCCATCCTGGAGGCGGCGCTGGAGGTGAAGAAGGCGTCGGGCGTGGCTCCGATCCCCGAGATCATGCACCCCCTGGTCGCCCTGGGCCTGGAGATGAAATACCTGCGCTAACTGACCGACCGGACGGCCAGGGTCGTGTTCGAGACGGCCGGCGACAGCGTTGACTACCTGGTCGGCACCATGGTGGAGCTGCCGCGCGCCGCCCTGCGCGCCGCGGATCTGGCCGAACACGCCGAGTTCTTCAGCTTCGGCACCAACGACCTGACCCAGACGACCTTCGGCATCAGCCGCGACGACTCGGGCCGCTTCCTGCAGGCCTATCTGGACAAGGGCATCTTCGAGACCGACCCCTTCGTCCGTCTGGACCAGAGCGGCGTGGGCGACCTGATCCGCATCGCCGAGGAGCGGGGCCGGGCGGTCAAGCCGGGCATGAAGATGGGCATTTGCGGCGAACACGGCGGCGATCCGTCGTCTATCGCCTTCTGCGAGACCGTCGGCCTCGAATACGTCTCCTGCTCGCCCTACCGCGTGCCGATCGCCCGTCTGGCGGCGGCCCAGGCCGCGCTTGCGGCCCGTTCGGGCGAGGAGCGCGAAAAGGACCGCTGAGGCCTGTCTTAGGCTTGAGCGTGCAAAGGCGGTCCTTCGGGGCCGCCTTTTTCATGACGGATTGAGGTCAAGATCAGCATAACGCTGTGTGTGTCTGTATGCTCACAGCTGTTCCTCTGTATTCATGAGAATCTGGAACGGCTTGCCAGGGTAGCCATTTAACTCCTCGCTGGATGGGGTCGGTGACCGCAGAAGTCACCGCATCTAGGATTACTAGGAGTAATAGAAACAATGCGTAACATTCTTATCGCCGCCGTCGCCGTTTCTGCAATCGCCGCTCCGGCCTTTGCGCAATCGAACCCTGAGCCGCGCGGATATGGTTCGCTGGGCTATACTCATGTTGAAGGCGATAGCGCCACGACCGGCGCCGTGACCGGCCGCCTGGGCGTCAACCTGAACCGCTACCTGGCCGTCGAGACCGAAACCTCGGTCGGCGTCAAGGACGATGACTTCACCGTCGCCGGCGTGGACGGCTCGATCAAGCACGAGTGGGACGCCGCCGGTTACGTGGTCGGCAAGTATCCGGTCAGCGACAAGCTGGAGCTGTTCGCGCGCGGCGGCTACGGCCACACGGAACTAAAGCAGGAGTTCCCCGGCGCCAACACCGACGTGGGCGGCGACAGCTGGAACTATGGCGTCGGCGCCAACTACTACGTCGACGGCGTCAACGGCGTCCGCGCAGACTGGACCCGCCGCGACTTCCGCGACAACGCGGGTGAAGCCGACGCCTATTCGGTCAGCTACATCCGCCGCTTCTAAGCGCGGATGGCCTGAAATGACGAAGGCCCGCTCCAGTCGGAGCGGGCCTTTTTCGTTGGTCGATTTTTTAGGCGGTCAGGCGACGCCCGGCGCCAGGGCCCAGCGCATCGACCCCTCGCCGAAGG
>JALAGW010000037.1 GCA_022712235.1 Brevundimonas sp.
TGCGCGCGCCGCGCCTGATCCGCCCAGCCAACTATCCGCGCCTGATGGATGCGCCGGGTCGGGGCGCCGACGTCTTCGTCACCGCCGACGGTCGCCGGGTTCTGGTCATCAATGTGCTCGGTCGCGTCCATATGGACCCGATGGACGACCCCTTCAGCGCCGTCGAGCGCGAGCTGGAGGCCGCGCCCCTGGGCGTGGTCGCCGACGCCGTCATCGTCGATATGCACGCCGAGGCTACCAGCGAGAAGATGGGCATGGGCCACTTCTGCGACGGCCGCGCCAGCCTGGTGGTCGGCACCCACACTCACGTCCCGACCGCCGACGCGCAAATCCTGCCCCACGGCACGGCCTATCAGACCGACGCCGGCGGCTGCTGCGACTATGACTCGGTCATCGGCAACGACAAGGAAGAGCCGCTGCGCCGCTTCACCACACGGCTTTCCGGCGGGCGCTACACCCCCGCCAGCGGCCCGGCCACCATCTGCGGCGTCTTCGTTGAGACCGATGATCGCACCGGTCTGGCCAGGCGCGTCGAGGCCATTCGTGTCGGCGGCCGCCTGAGCCAGGCGATCCCGCAGGTCTGATATATGGACGCCGTCATCCTCGGGCTTGACCCGAGGATCGCGCCCAGCGGCGCGCTCTCGCTTCGAACCTCGCGCGGACGGACAATCCGATCCTCGGGTCAAGCCCGAGGATGACGGGGGAATAGGGTTAGCGCCGCGCCCTCAGCCGCAGACGCATCGTGCGGCTGCTGCGCAGGGTCACCTGATGCACGGGGCGCGGTTCGACCGGGGTGATGGCCTCGACCTCGGCGGCCTTGAGGATTTCCGCGAGGGCGATGACGGCCTCCTGCATGGCGAAGGCGGCACCGATGCAGATGCGCGGGCCGCCGCTGAAGGGCAGCCAGGCGTAGCGGTCGATCAACTTGCGATGCTCGGGCAGGAAGCGTTCGGGGCGGAAGGCCTCGGGCTCGTCCCACAGCTTCTCGTGGCGGTGAATGATCCAGGGCACGATCAGCACGGTCTGGCCGGCCTTGACCTCGTGACCGCCGATGACGTCGTCGGCCACGGCCTGACGGATCATGGTCGGGGCGGGCGGGAACAGGCGCATGGCCTCCTCGATCACCGCCCGGTGCCAGTGCAGGTCGCGCAGGGCGCCGGCGCTGCGGTCCCAGCTGTCGGCTTCGGCCTTGAGAATGGCCGCCACGCGCGGATCGCGACTGATCAGGTGCAGGGTCCAGCCCAGGGTCCGGGCCGTGGTCTCGTGCCCCGCCAGGATGAAGGTCAGGATGTTCGACGCCACCTCGTGGTCCGACAGACCCGAACCGTCGCCGTCCTCGTCCCGGGCGCTGAGCAGGGCGGTCAGCAGGTCGTCGGGCGCATCGCCCTGCGCCAGCCGCGCGCGACGCCGGGCCACCAGGGCGTCGACACTGTCCTTGAAGAAGCGCGCGTCGCCGCCGGACGCCACCCGGCCCAGGCGCGGTATCCAGTCGGGCGCCTTCAGCGCGTCGAGCGGACTGATCCGCGCCCCGACCGCCAGGAAGTGGTTCAGCGCCTTCTCGAACCCCGCCGCGTCGCCGTCCAGATCGTCCGAGAACAGGGTCGCCGACAGGATGTCGAAGGTCAGCCCGCTCATCTCGCTGTCGATGTTCAGCACCCGCGCGCCGTGCTCCAGCCGCCAGCCCTCGACCCGTTTGCGACAGACCCGGTCCATCGCTTCGACCGTGCGCGTCGTGTGGGCCGGCGTGAACAGGGGGGCCATGATGCGCCGCGCGCGCCGCCACTGCTCGCCCTCGGTCAGCAGCAGGCCGTCGGCCAGCAGGGGGCCCAGCACCCGTCTTTGCAGATCGCCCTTCTCATAGTTGGCGGCCTTGTCGGTCAGGACATGGCGCACGCCCGCCGGGTCGCTGACCACCAGGGTCGGCCCCAGCGGCGAGGCCCCGTCGAGGTAGAGCTCCTGGAAGTGGGCTTCCGACCAGATCTGCAGCGGATCGCGCCAGCTCTGCCACAGGAACTGCGGCAGGCTCATCCTCCGGGTCCGGCGCGGCGGCGCCCAGGGGCGGAAGGTCGAGGCGGCGGCGTCGGTCATGAAGCGCTCCTTCTCAGGTGGGCTCCATATTTATTGACGATAATGTCAAAAGAAAGGGCTTATCCGCGCGAACCTCGTCTCGCCCTTTTGGTCTGGACCAGGGTCGAACGCAGGGCGGCCAGTTGCGCCGCGCGACGCTGGGGCGTGTGCGTCTCCATCACATAGGTCTGGGCTGATCGCGCCATGGCTTCGCGCCGGGCGGGAGCGTCGATCAGGGTCTCAAGGGCATGGGTCAGGCCCTGGGACGTCAGATCCTCGACATAGAGGGCGTGGGGGCCGCTGGCTTCGCGCAGGCCGCCGCGTCCCGACGAGATCAGGGCCGCGCCCGCCGCATGGGCCTCCAGCGCCGTCAGGCCCAGGGGTTCGGCCCAGACCGAGGGCGTCAGGGCGATGGCCGCTGTCCGCATGACCTCGCGCACCCTGGCCAGAGGCGCCGAGCGCAGGACGACGACGCGCTCGCCGTACCGTTCCAGGGGCGCGACGAGGGGGGCGGCCCAGGCTTCGTGTCGCTCCCAGTCGTTCAGCATCAGGACGGCGCGCCAGCCGGGGTGACGGTCGAGGACGGCGGGCAGGGCGGCGCAGATCAGGTCCACCCCCTTTTCCGGCATGGCCCGCCCGGCGAAGGCGATGACGGGCTGACGATTCTCGACAGGGGCGCGCCACAGGTCGAACTCGATGGGATTGGGCACAGCGAAGGCCTTGGCCTGCAGGCGCGGAAAGTCCTTCAGGAAGTCGAGCCGTGCGGCCTCGCTGACGAAGATCAGCCCGTCCATGCGGTCATAGCGCCGCTCATAGCGCCAGCGGTCGACGACGTGGCGCGGCGGCTTCACTGCATTGTGGCGATACAGGGTGACGGCGGCGTCGGGGAAATACCGGGCCAGGGCCACGGCCTGCTGGGTCTGCTGATGGAATTCGATGACGTCGGGGCGGTAGTCGGTCAGGGCCTGGCGCAGCGCCCGGAGCCGGTTGACGGCAGGCAGGGCCTGGGCCATCGGCGCGTCATGATCGTCGGCGCCCTCGCAGCAAAACACGCGCACGGGTCCCGAGGCGGCCTTCGCCAGGGTTCGCGCCACCGTCTCCATGGAGTTGGGCGTTTCGCGGCAAAAGCGAGCGCCGACGGGCATGACGATAGCTGTTTTCACGCGGGGGCCCCGAATACGATGGTCATCCTAGCGGGGGCTGGCGACGGTATTTTGACTATTGCGCGGCGGCGCGGGCCTCGAGCGCCCGCAGACGAGCTTCTTCGGCCTTGAGGTCGCCGGTCAACTGCCCTTTCAGCGCCGGGTCGGCGGTGGCGGTCAGCAGGGCGCGGGTGTCCTCGACAGCCTGACGGCGCGCGGAGATCAGGCGCGACAGCTCATCGCCTTCAGCAGGAGCCGAGGCGGCGCGCTTGGCGGCGACGGCCTGTTCTTCCTCGGTGGTCTTCAGCGCGGCGGCTTGGCGTGCGGCGGCCGCGTCACGCAGGGCGTGCTGGACCGGGTCGCCGCCCTCGAAGTCGCAGGCGGCCAGCAAGGCCGCGCTGCAGACGACGACAGTGACGGCGCGCAGGTGCATCAGCCTTCGATCCAGTTCGGCATCCAGCCTTCGTGGATTTCGCGCAGGTGGGCGACGGGGATGCGATAGAGCTCGCCCTTCGGACCCGAGGAGGCGAAGTCCGCGCCCTTGGCGACGCCGACGACCGAGGCGTGCAGACCGGCTTCCTGAGCCTTGGCGATGAGAGCCTCGGCGTCCGAAACGGCGACCAGATAGCGGGCCTGGTCTTCACCAAACAGGAAGGCGTGGGCGTGCGCCGCGCTGGAAGCGTTCAGCTCGATGCCGACGTCCGAGGCCAGGGCCAGATCCGCGGCGGCGCCGACCAGACCGCCGTCCGACAGGTCGTGAACGACCGTCAGCTCGCCCGTCTCGATCAGACCGCGCACGAAGTCGCCGGTCTTGCGTTCCAGCTTCAGGTCCACCGGCGGCGGGGCGCCGTCTTCGCGGTTCAGAACCTCGCGCAGGTAGATGGAGGCGCCCAACTCGCCGTGCGTTTGACCGATCAGGACCAAGGTATCGCCCTCGACCACGCCGCCGAAGCCGGTGACCACGTCATAGTTGGTCAGCAGGCCCACGGCGCCGACCGTCGGGGTCGGCGGAATGGCGACGCCGTTGGTCTCATTGTAGAGGCTGACGTTGCCCGACACGACGGGGAAGTCCAGCTCGCGGCAGGCCTCGGCCATGCCGTCGGTGGCGCGCACGATCTGACCCATGATCTCGGGGCGCTGCGGGTTGCCGAAATTGAGGTTGTCGGTGATGGCGATGGGACGCGAGCCCACGGCGGTCAGGTTACGCCAGGCTTCGGCCACGGCCTGCTTGCCGCCCTCATAGGGGTCCGCCTGGACATAGCGTGGGGTGCAGTCGCTGGTGACGGCCAGACCCTTGTCGGTGCCGTGGACGCGGACCACGCCGGCGTCGGCGCCGGTCGAGGAGTCCTGCAGGGTGTCGGCCATGACGTGACGGTCGTACTGTTCCCAGATCCAGCGCTTGGACGCCATGTCGGGGCAGGCGATGACCTTGATCACCGCGTCGTTCCAGCTTTCCGGGGCGGGAACCTCGGCCGGGTCGAGACGCGGCTGCAGTTCCGGCTGGACCCAGGGGCGGTCATACAGCGGCGCATCGTCGAACAGCGGGGCCAGCGGCACGTCGCAGACCACCTCGCCGTGATGCTTCAGCACCAGATGGCCGGTATTGGTGGTCTTGCCGATGATGGCGAAGTCCAGGCCCCACTTCTGGAAGATGCGATAGCCGACATCCTCGAAGCCGGGCTTCAGGACGGCCAGCATCCGCTCCTGCGATTCCGACAGCATCATCTCATTGGCCGTCATGCCGGTTTCGCGCTGGGGCACCTTGTCGAGATCCAGCTCGACGCCGACGCCGCCCTTGCCGGCCATCTCGACCGAGGAGGAGGTCAGGCCCGCGGCGCCCATGTCCTGGATGGCGGCGACCGCGCCCGAGGCCATCAGCTCCAGGGTGGCCTCGATCAGCAGCTTCTCGGCGAAGGGGTCGCCCACCTGGACGGTGGGGCGCTTGGCCTCCGACTCGTCGTCGAACTCGGTCGAGGACATGGTGGCGCCATGAATGCCGTCGCGGCCCGTCTTGGAGCCGAAATAGACCACGTCATGGCCGGCTTCCGGCGCGGCCGAGTAGTAGATCTCATCAGCCCTTGCGAGGCCCACGCACATGGCGTTGACTAGGATGTTGCCGTTGTAGCCCTTGTGGAAGTTGGTCTCGCCCGCGACCGTCGGCACGCCGACGCAGTTGCCATAGCCGCCGATGCCGGCGACCACGCCCTTGACCAGACGCTTCGACTTCTCGTGCGATGGATCGCCGAAACGCAGGGCGTTCAACAGGGCCACTGGGCGCGCGCCCATGGTGAAGACGTCGCGCATGATGCCGCCCACGCCCGTCGCCGCGCCCTGATAGGGCTCGATATAGGAGGGGTGGTTGTGGCTCTCCATCTTGAAGATGCAGGCGTCGCCGTCGTCGATGTCGATGACCCCGGCGTTCTCGCCCGGGCCGCAGATGACGCGTTCGCCCGTGACCGGGAACTTCATCAGCTGCTTCTTGGACGACTTGTAGGAGCAGTGCTCGGACCACATGACCGAGAAGACGCCCAGTTCGACCTGGTTGGGCTCGCGGCCCAGCCGGTCCAGCAGGACCTGATACTCGTTCGGAGCCAGACCGTATTCAGCGGCCAATTCTGCGGTGGTCTTTTGCGGAGCGCTCATGGGCGGGGCTTCTAGCCGGGTCTGAGCCTCCTGTCAGCCCGTCCGATCAGCGACGGCGCTCAACACCGCGTTTCAGCCCGAATGTGATGATGACGGCGGCGACGACCAGCAGGAAGGCGGCGCCCAGGGCGGTGAAGCCCAGCATCGGATTGCGCTCCTGTTCCGCCACGAAGGCCCCGACCAGACCCCAGGCGATCGGCAGGGAATAGGCCATTGTCCGCAGGTAGAGCGTGACCTCGATCGCCACCAGGACCACGACCACGATCGCGACGATAGCCCAGGCGGTCGGCGAGGCGAAGGCGGGCAGGGCGTCAAACGCCGTCGCCGTGGTGATCAGGTTCAGCGGCGCGGCGATAGTCAGCCAACCCGCGAGCGCCGCCAGCGGCCAGATCAGGAACCAGCGGTCCCGGTCCATGACGCCGGTCGTGCGAATGGTCTTTCCATTGACCAGAAGGGGAACCAGCAGGGCCAGAAGCGAGGCGAAGATGATGATGACGCTGGCCGCCTTCAGGTTCAGGGCGGCGGCGACGATCCACATGCCGATGCCGAACAGGGCCACCGCCGAGGGCCAGCCCAGTCGGTTGATCAGCACGCTCTCGCCCGTCTGGGGCAGGGCCTGACGACCGGCGTAGATCAGCAGGCCGAGATAAAGCAGGCCCCAGATGGAGAAGGCGTAGCCCGCCACCTGCAGGGTCTGGTTCCCGTCCGCCGCGAACTCGGCCTGCGACAGGCCGAATTCGCCCAGGCGCTGAACAACAGGGACCACGACAGCGAAGACCGCCGCGGCCAGGACGACCAGGCGGCGGGTTCTCTGGGCGGGCGTGGGGCGTTCGATGGCGGACATGCGGGCGTCTCCGGCTCAGCTTCGCCATACATACGCGTCGGGCGCCGGTTTGGTTCAAGGAGCGGCGACGGAACCCTCTGCGGGCCGCTCCGCTTAGGTCAGGACAGACAGCTGGCTCAGGAGACGCGCCATGGCCGACCCAGACGACCTGCCGGAGGACCCGGCCCTCGACACCGACGAGGTCGAAACCAACCGCGCCCTGGAACAGGGCCTGGGCGTCGGCGCCCGCGAGCTGGCCGCCATCGGCGAATCCGGCGCTGAGGGCACGCTGGAACGCCCGCTGGATGAGGACGGCGCACCGGTCGAGGAGGAAATCGAGGTCGACGAACTGGGCCGCAGCGCCAGCGTCCTGGATCGCAAGACCTAGGGCGGGGGCGATGATGTCGGGGCCGCCCCGCAGGGGCGCTTGACCCGGCAGGCGCCCCGTCGTTCCATCGTGTGATGAGCGAAGTTCTAGCGTCCGATCCCGAGGCCCTGTTGTCCCAAGCACGCCTCGCGCGCGAGCGGTCGGATTTCCTGGTGCTCGGGGCGGCGGCGGACGCCTTGCTGCGGCTGAACCCGCGTGAACCGCGCGCCTTGGTGCTGAAGGCCGACGCCCTTGCCGGACAGGGGGATCATCGTTCGGCCATGACTTTCTACGGCGCCGCTCTGGGCCAGGGGCGAAACGTCGCCGCGCCGCCGTCCGACTTGCGCGCCGAATTGGCGCACGCCGCCCGCGCCCAGGCCGAGGGCGCGCGACGATTCGAGCAGGGCCTTCGTGACGGGCTGCAGGCGCGGGGCTTTGACCCCGCCTCGTCCAGCGCGCGGTTCTCGGCCTCGCTGGATCTGATGACCGGCAAGCGGCGGCTCTATTACCAGCAGCCCAAGTTCTACATGTTTCCCGGCCTGCCTCAGATCGAGTTCCAGCCGCGCGAGACGGTTGACTGGCTGGCGGGGGTCGAGGCGGCGGCGCCGGCGATCCGGGCGGAACTGGACGCTGTCCTAGCCGAACCAGCCCTGTTCGCCCCCTATGTCGAGGATCGCGCCAACCGCCCCAGGAACGCGCAGGCCGGCATGCTGGACAACCCTGCCTGGAGCGCGGTCTTCCTGTGGAAGGACGGGGCCGAGGTTCCCGAGATCGCCGCCCGCTGTCCCGAAACGATGAGGGCCCTGGCGACGGCGCCCCTGTGCCGGATTCCCGGCCGCTCGCCGTCCATCCTGTTCTCGAAACTTCAGGTCGGGGCGAAGATTCCGCCGCATCACGGCCTGATCAACACACGCCTGATCTGCCACCTGCCGCTGATCGCGCCGCCGGGCTCGCATTTCCGCGTCGGCGGCGAGACGCGTGAGTGGCGCGAAGGTCAGGCCTGGGCCTTTGACGACACCATCGAGCATGAAGCCTGGAACGACAGCGGCCGCGACCGCACCATCCTGATCTTCGACGTGTGGAAACCCGAGATCACGCCCGAGGAACAGGACCTGATCCGCGCCCTGTTCGCGACGATCGACGCAGCCGGCGGAGGCGGCGCGCCCAAGCTGGGGGTTTAGGCCGCGGCGTAGATGCTGCGGAACAGGACGGCGCCGTCGGCGCTGCCCAGTTCGGCTTCAAAGGCGCGGTCGGGATGGGGCATCATGCCCAGGACATTGCCGCGCGCGTTCTGGATGCCGGCGATGTCGGCGACCGAGCCGTTGGGGTTGTCGACATAGCGGAACACCACCTGGCCCTCGCCCTCGAGGCGGGCCAGGGTCTCGGCGTCGGCGAAGTAGTTTCCGTCTCCGTTGCCCTGGGTCATGACGACTTCGCGCTGGCCCTGATAGCCCGAGGTGAAGCGGGTCTGGCCGTTGGCGACCGTCAGGCTGATGGGCTTGCAGACGTATTTCAGACCGGCGTTGCGCAGCAGGGCGCCCGGCAGCATCCCGGCCTCGCACAGGACCTGGAAGCCGTTGCAGATGCCGACCACGGTGACGCCGTCGTCGGCGGCCTTCTTGACCGCCTGCATGATGGGGGCCTGGGCCGCCATCGCGCCGCAGCGCAGATAGTCGCCGTAGGAGAAGCCGCCCGGCAGGACGATCAGATCGAGGCCCTTCGGCAGCTCGGTCTCGGCGTGCCAGACCATTTGGACCTGTTCGCCAGTGGAACGTTCGACGGCGACCTTGCAGTCGCGGTCGCAGTTGGAACCCGGGAAGACGATGACGGCTGCGCTCATGGGCGGGCCTCCTAGCATCAATTGTTCAGGATGTCAGGCGTGGCCGATCAGGCTTTTCAAGGCGCGCGTTTCGTCCTTCCCGATCCGCGATGATCCGGTGCGAATTCCGCATCCGTCCCGCTATCGTTTCCAACCGGTTAACCGTATTCAGTCCATAGGGGCGGGCTAGTAGTCGGATCGTCCCATGCGCGCGCCCCTGAACACCCTTCACGTCGCTGTCCTGATGGGCGGCCTGTCGTCCGAACGCGAGGTTTCGCTGTCCTCGGGCCGCGGCTGCGCCGACGCCCTGGAAGGGCAGGTGGCCAAGGTCACGCGCGTCGACGCCGGTCGCGATCTGGCCCAGGTGCTGACGGCGCTGAAGCCCGACGTCGTCTTCAACGCCCTGCATGGAAAATGGGGCGAGGACGGCTGCGTTCAGGGCATCCTTGAGACTCTGAAGATCCCCTACACCCACTCCGGCGTCCTGGCCTCGGCCCTGGCCATGGACAAGGACAAGTCCAAGGCCGTGCTGAGCGCGGCGGGCGTCATCATCCCCGGCGGCGGCCTGTTCGACCGTCATGAGGTCGCCAGCCGTCACGTCATCGACCCGCCCTATGTGGTCAAGCCGAACGCCGAAGGCTCCTCGGTCGGCGTCTTCGTGGTGCGCGAGGGCGCCAACCGCCCGGTGGTCGAGGTCGGCGCGGACGACTGGGCCTATGGCGATCTGGTCATGGTCGAGCCCTTCATTGCGGGCAAGGAACTGGCCGTCACCGTCCTGGGCGAGGCCAGCGGCCCACGCGCCCTGACCGTCACCGACATCACCCCGGCCAAGGGCTTCTACGACTACGAGGCCAAATACGCCGAGGGCGGCTCCAAGCACGTCCTGCCCGCCGAACTTCCCGCACACGTCTTTGACAAGGCTTTACGTCAGTCGGAACTGGCTCACGCAGCCATGGGCTGCCGCGGCGTGTCGCGATCCGATTTCCGTTATGATGATGTTAACGACGTTCTCGTTCTTCTGGAGGTCAACACCCAGCCCGGCATGACGCCGACCTCGCTCAGTCCCGAGCAGGCCGCCCA
>JALAGW010000321.1 GCA_022712235.1 Brevundimonas sp.
CATCCCGACCGGCGAAGGCGTCACGGCCGTCGCCGGCGACGCCAACGACGCCGCCGCCCTGCCCGCCCTGCTGAAGGGCGCGGACGCCGTGGTCAGCGCCATCATGTTCGTCGACAGCAACCCCGAAACCCTGATCGCGGCGGTCAAGGCGGCTGGGGTTCCGCGCTATCTTGTGGTCGGCGGCGCCGGCAGCCTGGAGGCCGCACCAGGCCTGAAGGTCATCGACACCCCGGACTTCCCGGAAATCTACAAGGCCGAAGCCTCGGCGGGCGGTCGCTTCCTGGACCGTCTGCGTCAGGAAGCCGATCTGGACTGGACCTTCCTGTCGCCCTCCGCCGTGTTCGACGGCAGCGAGCGGACGGGCCAGTTCCGCCTGGGCGGCGACGCCCTGCTGGTCAGCGCCGAGGGCCACAGCGCCATCTCCTTCCCCGACTACGCCATCGCCATGGCGGATGAGATCGAGACGCCCAAACACAGCCGCAGGCGCTTCACTGTCGGCTACTGAGCCAAACGCGGACCTCAAGCAGCGCGAAGCGCGGTAGGCCCCGAGGCCAAGAAAAAGGCCCCGAAGATTGCTCTTCGGGGCCTTCGTCATTTCAGCGCGAAGCCAGGATCAGCCCAGCGAGGCCGGATCGACCTTGAAGCCCGGGCCCATCGTCGAGGACAGGGTGATGCGCTTCACATAGGTGCCCTTGGCGCCCGACGGCTTGGCGCGGTTCAGAGCGTCCACGTACGCCTTGACGTTGGCTTCCAGGGCTTCCTGCGTGAAGGAGACCTTGCCGATGCCGCCGTGAGCGATACCAGCCTTCTCGACGCGGAACTCCACGGCGCCGCCCTTGGCGTCCTTGACGGCCTGGGCGACGTTCGGGGTCACGGTGCCGACCTTGGGGTTCGGCATCAGGCCGCGCGGACCCAGCACCTTACCCAGACGGCCGACCAGGGCCATCATGTCGGGCGAGGCGATGACGCGGTCGAAGTCCATCAGGCCACCGTTGATCTGCTCGTACAGATCCTCGGCGCCGACGTATTCAGCGCCGGCGGCGCGGGCTTCGTCAGCCTTGGCGTCCTTGGCGAAGACGGCGACGCGAACGTCGCGGCCGGTGCCCGACGGCAGGTTGACCACGCCGCGGACCTGTTGGTCGGCGTGACGGGGGTCGACGCCCAGGTTGACGGCGATTTCCATCGACTCGTCGAACTTGGCCTTGGCGTTGTCCTTGACCAGCTTGATGGCGTCCGAGAACGACATCAGTTCCTGGGTGACGCCGGTGCGGGCTTTTTGAGCCTTGGTTTGCTTAGCCATGGATTAGCCCTCCACCACTTGGATGCCGATCGCGCGAGCCGAGCCTTCGATGATGCGCATGGCGGCGTCCATGTCGTTGGCGTTCAGGTCCTTCATCTTCGCTTCGGCGATCTCGCGGACTTGCGCCTGCGTGACCTTGCCGGCGGTTTCACGACCGACCAGCTTGGCGCCCGACTTGATGCCGGCGGCCTGCTTCAGGTACCAGGTGGCCGGCGGGGTCTTGGTGATGAAGGTGAAGGACTTGTCCTGATAGACCGTGATGACGGTCGGCAGCGGGGTGCCCTTGGCGACCTTCTCGGTGCGCGCGTTGAACTCCTTGCAGAAGCCCATGATGTTGACGCCGCGCTGACCCAGCGCCGGGCCGATCGGGGGCGAAGGCGTGGCCGAACCGGCCGCCACTTGCAGCTTGATATAGCCGAGAATCTTCTTGGCCATTGGTCTCTCCTATGAATGACCCTGACAGAGACTGGCAGGGCCGGTGAGCCGTGGTCGGGCATGGCTGCCTCCCACGGATTTGCCGCCGGCCGACTCGAGGGCCGTCCAGCGAAGGCGCGCGTGTAACAGGACCGGGCGCCGAAGGCAAATGGGACAGTTGCGGCCCCTCTACTGATGGGAGAGAGAAAAACAGAGTCCAATTCGTCTGAATCGTCTGAAATCTCCCCGCTCAGCCATAAGGCGAAGCCAAACGGTCACAGCCTAGGCCAGGCCGCGAACCAGGCTGGAAGACGGGCCCTAAAATCTCTCAATCCTAAGGTTTCCTTGGCCTTGGCGCACGGGATTATGCGCGGCGTGCAGGTCCAGACGTCGCCTCCGAACGCAAAACGGCGGCCCAGAGGGCCGCCGCTGCAAAGGCTCGAATGGCAGGCCGATCAGCCCGCGGTCTTCTCGACCTGATTGTATTCCAGGTCCACCGGGGTCGGGCGGCCGAAGATGGAGACGGCCACGCGCAGGCGGGCGTTCTCTTCGTCGACGCTCTCGACCTGACCGTCGAAGCTGGCGAAGGGGCCGTCGGTGACCTTGACGGTCTCGCCTATGTCGAAGCGGATGGTGGGCTTCGGACGCTCGACGCCCTCTTCCACGGCGCCGATGATGTTCTGAACTTCACGTTCCGAGACCGGCAGGGGCTTGGTGCCGCCCGCGGCGCCCAGGAAGCCGGTGACCTTCGGCGTGTTCTTGACCAGGTGATAGGCGTTGTCGGTCATCTCCATCTTCACCAGCACATAGCCGGGGAAGAATTTGCGTTCCGAGTTCACCTTGCGACCGCGACGGATCTCGACGACTTCCTCGGTCGGAACCAGGATTTCGGAGAAGGCGTCTTCCAGGCCTTGCTGCTTCGCCTGCTCGCGCAGTTGTTCCGCGACCTTCTTTTCGAAGTTCGAGTAGGCGTTGACGATATACCATTTATGGCGGGGATTGGCCGCCGGCTTGGGCGCTGCATCGCTCATGTGCGCGTCTCCTTTATTGGCCGAGGCCGAGAATGAAGCGGGACGCGAAGCCCAGCCCCGTATCGACGATCCAGAAGAAGGCCGAGGCGATCAGCACCATGATGAAGACCATCACCGAGGTGATCCAGGTCTCCTTGCGGCTGGGCCAGACGATCTTGCGGGCTTCAGCGCGAACCTGGCTGAAGAACTGGGCAGGCGACGTCTTCTTCTTGGGTGCAGGCGCGTCAACGGCGACCGTGGCTGCGCCGGATGCGGCGGCTGCGGTCTGGTTTCCCACGGTGCGGCGACCGCCGGGGGTCTTCGCCTTGGCCATATGACGTCTCTTCAACCTCTGGAACCTGTCGCCTCACATGGGAACTCCCAAGCGACTGCGACAGGGGGAATGGCAGGAGCGGAGGGACTCGAACCCACGACCCTCGGTTTTGGAGACCGATGCTCTACCAGCTGAGCTACACTCCTAGTGTCCCGGACAAAGATCAATGCGCCGTGAGCAAGCTCGACGGCGCTAACCTCGCCAGAGGGGCGCATATGCCTGACGGCCGAACGCATTTCAAGGGGCGTTTCACGATAACCGCCGATAGATGCGCAGCTTTGTTCAGAACAGCCGCGCCACGGCGCTGGGCTCATAGCTGACGCCATGCACCACGCGGTCGGGATCGCCGATCGAAAAGGTCTGGGCGCGGCTGCGGCCGTCGATCACGGCCACGGCCTCGACCTGTTCGGGAATCACCTTCACCACCGCCACCGAGTCGCCGCCGGGGGCCCAGGGACTGATTTCCGGCGAGCGTTTGATGATCAGATCGTTCAGGCGCTGAACCTCGTCGCCGTCGGTCACCTCTTCGGCCCGACCGTCGATTGAGACGCCGACCGCCTCCCCTTCCCCGGCCACGCCGCGCACGGCGACGCCGACGCGCGGGTCGGCCGTGATGTTGCGCAGCTTCTCGCTGTCGCGGGCGGTGACGAAATAGAGGTTCAGCCCGTCGTTCAGATAGCCGAGGGTGCTGGCCTGGGGCCGACCGTCGGCGCGATTGGTCGCCAGGGTCATCAACCTCTGACCGTCCAGCAACTTCAGGATCGCGGCCACCGCCGCGCCGTGGATGGGGATCACGCTGGGTGCTGTTGTGGTCATGACCTGAACTCCTTGGCTGAGAACCTGCGGCCGAGCCGTCGGGTTCACCTTGACACAGATCAAGGCGATTTGGCCCCGAGCGCGCGAAATGGCCGCATGATCCAGTCCCGCCTGATGCCAGACGCGCCGCGCCTGGATGTCGTTCCCCTGACCGAGGCGGAGGCCCCGGCCGAATTCGCCCTGGCCCGGATGTGGCGGCCCGATCTGGGCGCCGATCAGTGGCGTGCCTTCCTGCGCGACTGGCGCGCCGCCCCGGACAGCCGCGGCATTCTGAGCGCCCGCAGCCAGCGCGGCGGCGTTCTGGGCTTCGTCAGCTGGTGGCGGCAGCCGGATCTGGAATACGGCGAGACCCTGTGGGCCGGTCCCTTCGTCGTGCGCGAGATGGGGGTGCGGCCGCTGGTGCGACAGAGCCTGGCGGTCGAGCTGACGGCCCTGGCCCATCAGCTGGGCGCCAGACTGCGCTATGTCGAAGACTAGGCGCGAAACCTAGGACAGCCTGCCCACTTCGAAAGCGATCCGCGTTCAGCTAGGCTGCGGCGCAATGCTGGAGCCGACCATGACCGCCTGCAACGCCGCCCTGGCCGAAACCACAGAAGTTCGTCTGGAGGACGTCCATCCCTGCGCGACCTGCGGAGCGCGGCCGCTGGGCGTCTGCGCCGACCTGAAGGGCCACGAGCTGCAGAGCATGGCCTGCGCCAGCGAGACAGTGTCCGCGCAGCCGGGACAGGCCCTGTTCCATGAGGGCGACCCCAACCCCTTCGTCTTCAACGTGGTCGAGGGCGCGGTGAAACTGTATCGCCTGCTGCCCGACGGCCGGCGCCAGATCACAGGCTTCCTGTTCCAGGGCGATTTTCTGGGTCTGGGCGGGCGCGGGCCGTCCAGCTTCACGGCCGAGGCCCTGACGCCGCTCAGCGCCTGCCGTTTCCGGCGCGGGGACTTCGATCAGTTGCTGAACGCCCTGCCCGCGCTGGAGCACCGCCTGGTGGCCATGGCGGGCGACGAGCTGATGGCGGCGCAGGAACAGATCGTCCTGCTGGGCCGCAAGACGGCGCGTGAGCGGATCGCCAGCTTCCTGACCCGTCTGTCGGCGCGGCAGGTGCAACTAGGCGGCGCCGAGGGCCGCGTCCACCTGCCCATGACCCGGCTGGACATCGCCGACTACCTGGGCCTGACCATCGAGACGGTCAGCCGGGTCTTCACCCAGTTCAAGACCTCGGGCCTGATCCGGCTGCTGCCCGACAACGAGGTCGCCCTGCCCGATCCCGAGGTGCTGAAGGCGCTGGGCGAAGGCGCCGCCTGAGCCCCGAAAGGATGATCGAAGGCGCCGCCTGAAAGCAAACGGGCGATGGGGGCGCGGGCTGACGTCCCGCACCCCCGCCCCGCATCGACGCGGAAGTCCTAGAACTTCCGGCCGACGCCCACCGACACGACCCACGGATCCAGACTGACGCTGCTCTTCAGCGCGCCGCCGTTGATCCTGGCGTCCGTGTCGAACCAGATCTTCTTGGCGTCGAGGTTCAGGGTCCACGGCCCCGACAGGTTCCAGTCGGCCCCCGCCTGCAGGGCCACGCCGAAACCATTGTCCAGATCGACCTCGAAGCCGTTCTTATCCTTGCCGTCGAAGAAGGCCATATAGCTGACGCCGGCGCCGACATAAGGGCTGATCGTCGAATTCGGCGTCGGGCGGTATTGCAGGGTCACCACCGGCGGCAGGACCCAGGTCTCGTGCACCGCCACGTCGGTCGCCCCGCCCTTGGCGCGGACCTCATGCCGGGTGGCGCCCAGGATGGCCTCGACAGCCCAGTGGTCGGCGACGAACCAGGTGAAACCCAGGGTCGGCATCCAGTCGTCGCCCACGTCAACCTTCAGGCCGCTGTCGGCGCCCGCGGCGGTGACGATGGCGTCGTCGGCCTGCGGCAGGACGCCGGTCATGCGGGCGGTGACGATCAGCGAGCCCTTGCCGACGGGTTCGGGCGCGGCGTTTTGGGCCGAGGCGGCACCCGCCAGGGTCAGGACGCTGGCGGCGGCCAGCAGGGCGGCGGCGGTCTTCATCGGTATCAATCCCCGACAATCGCCGGATCAAGGGAGGCCCGGCTTCGATGTCGAAAACACAGTCCCACGCCCGCCGCCAACGCGCCTTGATCCACCGCAAGCATCTGGAAACATGCACGAAAAAGCCTCCCCGACCGAGGTCGGAGAGGCTTTTTCGTTGACCGAAAGGATCAGGGCTCGGAGTGCCCCTCGTCCCCTTCGTCATACAGATGGAACTCGTGCCAGAGGCCGTTCAGGACGCCGAAGGCCACCGCCAGGCCGAGGCCCAGGATCCAGGCGAAATACCACATGAGATGATCTCCTTTCGCGGGATCAGTAGAGGTCGGGGTTGGTCTTCAGCGCCGCCGTGCTCGAACGGCCCCACAGAACCTTGTAGACCCAGGCGGTGTAGAACAGGACGATCGGCATGAAGACCACCGTCACGATCAGCATGATGAACAGGGTCGTGTGGCTGGACGAGGCGTTCCAGACCGTCAGGCTGGACTGGGCGTTGATCGAGCTGGGCAGGATGAAGGGGAACATCGACAGGCCGACCGTCGAGATGATCCCCACCGCCGAGGCCGAGGAGCCGCCGAAGGCCATGGCCGCCGACTTGCGCCACATGCCCAGCAGGCCGATCACGGCGCCGGCGAAGCCCAGAACCGGGGCGATGATCATCCACGGATAACGGCCGTAGTTGTCCAGCCAGGCGCCAGGCGCGGCCTCGACCGCCGTGCGCAGGGGGTTGGAGACGCCGCCCGCATCGACCGCGCCGGTGATACGGAAGCCCATGTCGCCGAAGGCCACCATGGCGCCGCCGACCGCGAACAGGACCAGGCTGGCCAGACCGGCCACGGTGCCTATGGCGCGGGCGCGTTTCAGCACCACGCCTTCCTCGCCCTTGACCGACAGCCAGGCCGCGCCGTGCAGGACCAGCATGGAGACCGACAGCAGGCCGCAGATCAGGGTGAAGGGGGTGAACAGTCCCAGCAGACTGCCTTCGTAGAAGCTGCGCAGATCGCTATCCAGACGGAAGGGCGCGCCCATCAGGACGTTGCCGACCGCCACGCCGAACACCAGGGCCGGGACGAAGCTGCCGACGAACAGGCCCCAGTCCCACATGGAGCGCCAGCGCGCCTCGGGCCTCTTGGAGCGATACTTGAACGACACGGGCCGCAGGATCAGGGCCGACAGGACCAGGAACATGGCCAGGTAGAAGCCCGAGAAGCTGACCGCATAGACTTGCGGCCAGGCGGCGAAGATCGCCGCGCCGCCGACGATGAACCAGACCTGGTTGCCTTCCCAGGTCGCGCCGACGGTGTTGATCACCATGCGGCGTTCTTCATCCGTCCTGGCGACGAAGGGCAGCAGGGCGCCGACGCCCATGTCGAAGCCGTCCGTCAGGGCGAAGCCGATCAGCAGCACGCCCAGCAGTCCCCACCAGATCAGGCGGAGGGTGGTGTAGTCGAGGGGGAGTTCCATCTCTCTTTTCCTTCAACGACCGGGGTCAGGCGACCGCCGGATCGCCTTCCGTGCTGGCGTCGGCTTCACGGGCTTCCTGTTCGGCGAACGGGCCCTTCTTGACGGTGCGCAGGATCAGGCTGACCTCCACGACGGCCAGGGCTCCGTAGAGCAGGGTGAAGCAGACGATCGTGGTCCACAGTTGCGGCACGCTGAGGCTCGAGGCGCCGAGGAAGGTCGGCAGAACGCCCTCCACGGCCCAGGGCTGACGACCCACCTCGGCCAGAAGCCAGCCGGACTCGATGGCGATCCACGGCAGGGGAATGGCCAGAACGGCCAGACGCAGGAACCACTTCGTCTCGTGCTTGCGCAGGGTGCACAGGACGAAGGCCGTGGCGAACAGACCGATCATCAGGAAGCCGATGCCGGCCATGACGCGGAAGACCCAGAACATCAGCGGCACATTGGGCACGGTGTCCCAGGCGGCGAGCTTGATCTGCTCCGGCGTGGCCTGACGCGGATCGGCGACATAGCGTTTCAGCAGCAGGCCATAGCCCAGGTCGTTACGCACGCTCTCGAACTGGGCGCGGGCGGCCATGTCGGTGTGATCGGCCTTGACCTTCTCCAGCGCGTCATAGGCGACGACGCCGCGTTCGATGCGGTCCTCGGCCACGGCGACCAGCTCAAGAATGCCGATCACCGGCTTGTCGATGCTGCGGGTCGAGATCAGACCCAGGACATAGGGGATCTTGACCTCGAAATGGGTGTGGCGGTCTTCCAGGCTGGGCAGGCCGAAGGCGGTCAGGCCGGCGGGCGCCGGCTCGGTGCGCCACATGGCTTCCAGCGCGGCCAGCTTCATCTTTTGGTTGTCAGTCAGGGCATAGCCCGACTCATCGCCCAGGACGACGACAGACAGCGACGACAGCAGACCGAAGGCGGCGGCCACGGTCATCGACCGCTTGGCGAAGCCGACATGCTTGCCCTTCAGCAGATAGAAGGCCGAGATGCCCAGGACGACCACGGCGGCGCAGACATAGCCGGCCGAGACGGTGTGAACGAACTTGGCCTGGGCCACCGGGTTGAAGATCACCGCCATGAAGTCAGTGACTTCCATCCGCATGGTGTCGGGGTTGAAGGCGGCGCCGACCGGGTTCTGCATCCAGCCGTTGGCGGCCAGAATCCACAGGGCCGACAGGTTGGTGCCCAGGGCGACCATGAAGGTGACGAACAGGTGGGCGTGCGGCTTCAGCTTGTCCCAGCCGAAGAACATCAGGCCGACGAAGGTCGCTTCCATGAAGAAGGCCATCAGGCCCTCGATGGCCAGCGGGGCGCCGAAGATGTCGCCGACATAGTGGGAGTAGTAGGACCAGTTCATGCCGAACTGGAATTCCATCGTCAGGCCCGTGGCCACGCCCAGCACGAAGTTGATGCCGAACAGCGTGCCCCAGAAGCGGGTGATGGTCCGCCAGATGGGCCGCCGCGTCATCACATAGATGCTCTCCATGATGACCAGCATGAAGGAGAGGCCCAGGGTGAGGGGCACGAACAGAAAGTGGTATAGCGCCGTCAGTGCGAACTGAAGGCGTGACAGGTCTACGACCGCCAGGTCGATCATGGGCTCAGGCTCCTGACCGCCAGCCCCATCGACCGGCGTTCTACTATAACCTAAGGCAACGCTCTTGGGCGCGCCTTGATCCTGATCAAAGCCCAGACGGGACGACTCGCTCTAGACGGCGTTTCGCCCAAGGCTGTTTCGTCACAAGGACGATTCGCCCAATGCGCCTTCGCGCTGGCTTGTGTCTGTTCGCGCGGACGGAGCATGGAGAGACGATGACGGCCCAGCCGATCGAAGCAGACGCCGCCCCGGCCGCGGCTCCGGCCCAGTGGCTGAAGACGGCGCTTGCCCCCCGCAAGCGGATCATGGCCCTGGCCAGCGGACTGGTGATCGCCGACGCGGTTCCGGCCGTCGGCTTCGCGGCGGGTCTGGGTCTGGCCGTCGGCGCCCTGCCGCAAGGGTTCAGCCACGCCCTGCCTGGCGCCGCCCTGGCGATCGCCTCCCTGCTGACGCGCGGCGCCCTGACCCAGGTCGCGACCATGACAGCCGCTCGCGCCGCCCGCGCCGTCAAGGGCGACCTGCGCCGCCAGAGCCTGAACGGCGCCTTTTCGGGCCGTCTGTCCGACGCCGAGACCATGACCGCGACCGTCGAGGGGGTCGAGGCACTGGACGGCCATGTCTCGCGCTTCGCACCCGCCCGCATGGCCGCCGCCGTCACGCCCCTGCTTCTGATCGCCGTCGCCGCCGTGGTCAGCCCCTTCACCGCCGGCATCTTCCTGTTCACCCTCGCGCCCTTCGTCATCGGCATGGCCCTGACCGGCATGGCGGCGGGGGCCGAGAGCCGGCGTCAGTTCCAGGCGCTGGAGCGACTGTCCGGCCTGTTCCTCGACCGCATCCGCGCCCTGCCCGCCATCCTGGCCTTCCAGGCCGAGACGCAGCAGACGGCGGTGATCGCCCGCGCCTCGAACGACCTGGCCCGCCGCACGGGCAAGGTGCTGAAGATCGCCTTCCTGTCCTCGGCGATTCTGGAGTTCTTCTCTGCCTTGGCGGTCGCGCTGGTCGCGGTCTATTGCGGCTTCAACCTGCTGAAGCTGCTGCCCTTCCCGGCGCCCGAGCAGTTGAGCCTGACCCGCGCCTTCTTCCTGCTGGCCCTGGCGCCCGAGGTCTATGCGCCCATGCGCCGCCTGGCCGCCGCCTATCACGACCGTCAGGCCGCCGAGGCCGCCGTGCCCAGCCTGAGGACCTTGACCGAGCGGGCCGCGCCCGTAGCGGTGCGCCCGCCGGTTCCCGCCGGCGCTCCGGCCGTCGCCTTCCGCGACGTGGCCATCGCCTATGAGGCGGGCGCGCCCGTCCTGACCGGCTTCAATCTGCAGCTCGCCCCCAACGCCACCGTGGCCCTGCTCGGCGCCAGCGGTTCGGGCAAGAGCAGCCTGCTGCACCTCTTCCTCGGTCTGTCTCCCCTGACCGAAGGCGAGGTCGAGATCGGCGACGTGCGCTTGTCCGACCGTCCCGACCTGACCGCCTGGGTCGCCTTCGCCGGTCAGGCGCCGGTCGTTGTCCCCGGAACCCTGGCCGAGAACATCGCCCTGGCCTGGCGCGCCGCCCCGTCGTCACGCGTCATGGAGGCCGCCGCCCACGCCGGCTTCACCGGCGACCTGAACCGCATCATCGACGAACGCGGCGGCGGTCTGTCCGGCGGAGAGCGACGGCGGCTGGGCCTGGCGCGCGCCTTCCTCAAGCCCGCGCCCATCCTGTTGCTGGACGAGCCGACCGCCAATCTGGACGCTGTGTCCGAGGCCGCCCTGCTGCCCGTCATCCGCGCCGCCGCCGAGGGCCGCACCACCCTGATCGCCACCCATTCCGAGGCTGTCACCGAACTGGCCGACATCGTGGTGCGGCTGTGAGCGCGCCCGAGATGACCGGCGTCGCCCGCCTCAAGGCCCTGATCCGGGCCCAGGAACGTCAGCAAGGCGGGCGCCTGCTGACCGCCGCCGTGACCGCCGCCCTGGTGTCGGCCGCCGCCGTCCTGCTGCTGGGCGTCTCCGGCTGGTTCATCACCGCCTCGGCCTTGGCCGGGCTGGCGGGCGCCGCCGTGGCGCACAGCTTCAACTTCATGGTGCCCAGCGCCCTGATCCGTTTCTTCGCCATCGTCCGCACAGGCTCGCGCTATGCTGAGCGGATCACCGGCCACGAGGCCGCGCTGAAGGCCCTGGCCGCCTTGCGCCCCCAGTTGTTCGAGGGGATCGCGCGCGGCCCCGCGACCCGCGCCCTGGCTCTGGCCGGGGGCGAGGCCTCATCGCGGATGGTGCAGGACGTGGACGCCATCCAGAACCGTTTTGTGCGCCTGTCCGCGCCCTGGGGGGCCGCCGCCGGTCTGATCGCGGGCCTGGGGCTGGCCCTGCTGACCGGCTGGACGACCGCCGTCGCCATCGCCGCCGCCAGCGCCCTCGGCGTCCTGGCCGCCGCCCTGGTCGGCCGCTGGCTGGCCGAGCCCGCCGGACGCGCGGGCCAGGCCGCCTCGGGCGATCTCAAGACGGATTGCGCCGCCTTCGCCGCCGCCGCGCCAGAGCTTCAGGCCTATGGCGTCAAGGCCTGGGCCGTGGAGCGGCTGGCCGAGCGCGGCGCGGCGCTGGAACGCGCCACAGAGCGTCTGGCCTCGGCGAGCGGCTGGATCATGCTGACCCAGTCCGCCGCCATGGCCCTGGCCGTTGCAGGGGTCGTGGCCACCGCGGGGGCCGCTACGCCGCCCCTGATCGCCCTGGCTATTCTGGCCGCCGTCGTCACGGTCGAGAGCGCGAGCGCCCTGCTCACCGCCATTCGCCACAACGGTGCGGTCGAAGCGGCGATGGAACGGCTAGGCGAACTGCTGGAAGAAGCGCCCGCCCTGTCGGTCGCACCGGCCAGCTCCACGCTCGCCCTGCCCTCGGCCAGCCTGTCGCTGACGCCGCCGCAGCGCCTGGCCGTCACCGGCCCCTCGGGCGCCGGCAAGACCACCCTGATCGAGCGCTGGATGCACCTGCGCGCGCCCCTGCCCGGTGAGGCGACGCTGGGCCAGATCGACGCCGCCGCGACCGCCCCCGACGCCGCCCGCGCCCTGTTCGCCTATGCCCCGCAACAGGCCGTGCTGCTGGCGGGCAGCGTGCGCGAGAACCTGAAACTGGCCCTGCCGGGCGCCGACGACGAGGCCCTGTGGGCCGCGCTGGACGACGCCGATCTGGCGGACCGCGTCCGCGCGGCGCCCGCCGGCCTGAACGCGCCCCTGGGTGAGAACGGCGCCCGTCTGTCGGGCGGCGAGCGCCGTCGCCTGGGTCTGGCCCGCGCCTATCTGCGCCCCGCCCCCTGGCTGGTGCTGGACGAGCCGACCGAAGGTCTGGACCCCGTCACCGAGGCGCGGGTGCTGGAACGGCTGGCGGCGCGTCTGGCGCGCACCGGCCAGGGCCTGATCCTGGTCAGCCACCGCCCCGCGCCGCTGGCCCTGTGCGACCGGCGCCTGGCTGTGACGGGCCTCTCGGCGTCAGGCGCCGTTCAGATGTCGTTGAAAGAGGCGCAAGCGACGATCTGATCCATCCGCATGCCTTTGATCTCCATCAAGGCGAAGTCGTCCGCAAACGGCTTTGCTGCGATCAAAGGAGATACCCCATGCCCGCAGACGTCGTTCCCGTCATCGCCGCCATTGTCTCGGCCTTCCTCGTCTTCATGGCCGCCCTCGGCTTCGCCTCGGTGTGGAGCAACATGGGCGACAAGACCAAGACCTGACGGCCCAAGAGCTGACGGCCTGGGACCAGACAGCAAAAAAGCGCACGTCCGCTGACCGGACGTGCGCTTTTTCTTTAGCAGGCCATGCCTCGCCGGCGGATCAATCCGTGTCGGTCGGGCCGTTCCCCTGCCCCGGAATGATCGCCCGGAACAGCAGCTTGTCGATCCGGCGATCATCCATGTCGATCACCTCGACCTCGAACCGGCCCAGTTGCAGGATCTCGCCCTCGTGGGGCAGACGCGACAGGTGGTGCAGCACCAGACCGGCGACGGTGTGGAAGCTCTCGTGCTCGCCGAAGTCCTCGCCCAGTTCGTCGCCCAATTCGTCCAGATCGGCCTGGCCGTCCACGGCCCACGACCCGTCCTCGCGCTTGCGGATCGACAGATCCTGCTCGTCGTGGCTCTCGTTGAAGTCGCCGGCGATCATCTCCAGCAGGTCGGTGGCCGTGACCACGCCTTCGAAGGCGCCGTATTCGTCGACGACGAAGGCCATGTGGACCTTCGACCCCTTGAGGATCTCCAGCGCCTTCAGCACCGAGGTCGACTGCGGGATGTAGGCGGGCTCGGCCACCAGCTTCTCGATGTCATAGGCGCCGTCGGTCAGCAGGGCGTCCAGCATGTCCTTCTTGTGGACCACGCCCAGGGGATTATCGATGTCGCTCTCGCGCGCCACCACGATCCGCGAATAGGGGCAGGTGCGGATTTCCTCGCGCACAACCTCCTCGGGGTCGTCCAGGGCGATCCAGAAGACCTCATGGCGCGGCGTCATGGCCACGCGCACGGCGCGGTCGCCCAAACGCAAAATCTCCTCGATCATCACCTGCTCTTCGGGCTCGATCAGGCCCGCGGACGTCCCCTCGGCCAGGATGCTCTCGACCTCTTCCTGGGTCACGTCCGAGCCGTCGCGATCCTTGACGCCCATGACCTTGAGGATGCCCGAGGTCGAGGCCGTCAGCAGCAGGACGAAGGGCTTCATCACCAGGGCCATGGTCGAGATGGGCGCCGCCATCTTCGACGCGATGGTCTCGGGGAAGATCAGGGCCAGACGCTTGGGCACCAGTTCGCCGACGATCAGCGAGACATAGGTGATCAGCACGACCACCAGGGCCGTCGAGGCGATCTCGGAATAGGGAGCCAAGGCCGGGAAATTGGTTTCCAGGATGCGGTCCAGCTCGCCCGCGATGGTGGCCTGACCATAGGCGCCCGCCAGAATGCCGATCAGGGTGATGCCGACCTGGACCGCCGACAGGAACTGGGTCGGCTCCTCCGACAGCTTGAGGGCCGCGCGGGCCCCGCGATCCCCGCGCTCGGCACGGCTTTGGAGCTTGGACTTACGTGATGAAACGACCGCAAGCTCGGTCATGGCGAACAGGCCGTTCAGCACCACAAGCAGCAGCACGACGGCGATAGCGATGGTCAACATCGAAAGGGGAGAAACCCGCGGCGCGGCGCGACAACCGGCGTCCGCATGGCAATAGTAAGGCTGATCGCCCCGCCGCGCCAGTCATTCATGCATCGGGACGCGGCTTCAACCGGTTCGACCGACGCCGATCGACCCATAGACGCCCGACGACGGTCGGCCGTCGTGGCTTGCAACGCTTGCGCAGGCGGTCATCCCGATGAGGGTGCCGATGAACAAGCCCAGTCTGATGGCGCGCCGCATTTATGGTTACCCAAGGATTAACGTCGAATGCCAACGTCATTGGGACGGCGCGGGTTCCCCCGACGGCAAAACGGCCCCCCGGATGGCTCCGGGAGGCCGCTCTGTTACTCGATACTGCGGTCTCTCCGGGGAGAGGCCGGTACGCTTTACGCTTGGCCTATCGCGCTTGCGCGCGCTGCATGAGGCCGGTACGCCTACTGTTCGGGTCCGAAGACCCGCATCCATCGATTACTCGACGATCTTGGCGACGACGCCGGCGCCGACGGTGCGGCCGCCTTCGCGGATGGCGAAGCGCAGGCCCTGATCCATGGCGATCGGGGTGATCAGTTCGACGCTCAGCTCGGCGTTGTCGCCGGGCATGATCATCTCGACGCCTTCCTTCAGGTGAACGATGCCGGTCACGTCCGTCGTGCGGAAGTAGAACTGCGGGCGGTAGTTCGTGAAGAACGGCGTGTGACGGCCGCCTTCTTCCTTGGTCAGGATGTAGGCTTCGGCCTGGAACTTGGTGTGCGGGGTGATCGAACCCGGCTTGCACAGCACCTGGCCGCGCTCGACGTCTTCACGCTTGGTGCCGCGCAGCAGCACGCCCACGTTGTCGCCGGCCTGACCCTGGTCCAGCAGCTTGCGGAACATTTCAACGCCCGTGCAGGTCGTCTTCTGGACCGGACGGATGCCGACGATCTCGACTTCTTCACCGACCTTGATGATGCCCTTCTCGACGCGACCCGTGACCACGGTGCCGCGGCCCGAGATCGAGAAGACGTCTTCCACCGGCATCAGGAACGGCAGGTCGACCGGACGTTCCGGCTGCGGAATGTAGGCGTCGACGGTTTCCATCAGCTTCAGCACTTGCTTCTCGCCGATTTCCGGGTTCACGCCGTCGGTCGCGGCCTTGGCCGAACCCATGGTCACCGGGATGTCGTCGCCCGGGAACTGGTAGGACGAGAGCAGCTCGCGCACTTCCATTTCCACCAGCTCGAGCAGCTCGGCGTCGTCGACCAGGTCGACCTTGTTCATGAAGACCACCAGGGCCGGCACGCCGACCTGACGGGCCAGCAGGATGTGCTCGCGCGTCTGCGGCATCGGGCCGTCAGCGGCCGAAACCACCAGGATCGCGCCGTCCATCTGCGCCGCGCCCGTGATCATGTTCTTCACGTAGTCGGCGTGGCCGGGGCAGTCCACGTGCGCGTAGTGACGGTTTTCCGTCTCATACTCGACGTGAGCCGTGTTGATCGTGATGCCGCGGGCCTTCTCTTCCGGCGCGGCGTCGATGTCGGCGTAGTTCATCGCCTTGGCGCCGCCGGCCTTCGCCAGCGTCATCGTGATCGCCGCCGTCAGCGTCGTCTTGCCGTGGTCAACGTGACCAATCGTGCCGATGTTGCAGTGCGGCTTCGTGCGTTCGAACTTTTCCTTGGCCATTCTCTAGCTCCTGGAGCGTCCCCGAACCGGGGGTCCATTTAGGTTTGGGGATAGAAGGGGCGATTTGTGATCAAACCGCCCCGTTTTCAAGTGGGTCCGTCGAAACGACGGACTTAGGCGTACTTCTTGATCACTTCGTCGGCGACGTGTTGCGGCACCGGCTCGTAGTGGTCGTACTGCATGGTGAACTGGGCGCGGCCTTGCGACATGCCCCGCAGGGTGTTCACGTAGCCGAACATGTTCGCCAGCGGCACGAAGGCGTTGATGACGATGGCGTTGCCGCGCATGTCCTGACCCTGGATCATGCCGCGACGGCCGTTCAGGTCGCCGATGACCGAGCCGAGGTATTCCTCGGGGGTCACGACCTCGACCGCCATGATCGGCTCGAGCAGCTTGGGCGAACCCTTTTCCTTCAGTTCACGGAAGGCGGCGCGCGACGCGATTTCGAAGGCCAGGACGCTGGAGTCGACGTCGTGGAACTTGCCGTCCGTCAGGGTCGCCTTGAAGTCGATCATCGGGAAGCCGGCCAGCAGACCGTTTTCCTTGGCCGATTCCAGACCCTTTTCGACGCCGGGGATGTATTCCTTGGGCACCGCGCCGCCGACGATGGCGTTTTCGAACACGAAGCCCGAACCCGGCTCACCCGGCTCGAAGGTGATCATGACGCGAGCGAACTGACCCGTACCGCCAGTCTGCTTCTTGTGGGTGTAGTCGATGTCGACCTTGCGGCCCAGCGATTCACGGTAGGCCACCTGCGGCGCGCCGATGTTGGCTTCCACCTTGTAGGTGCGCTTCAGGATGTCGACCTTGATGTCCAGGTGCAGCTCGCCCATGCCCTTCAGGATCGTCTGGCCCGACTCGTGGTCGGTCGAGACGGTGAACGAGGGGTCTTCCGAAGCCAGCTTGGCCAGGGCGACGCCCAGCTTCTCCTGGTCGGCCTTGGTCTTGGGCTCCACCGAGATCTCGATCACCGGCGCCGGGAATTCCATCTTCTCGAGGATGATGGGCGACTTGATCGGGTCGCACAGGGTGTCGCCCGTGCGGGTTTCCTTCAGGCCGGCCAGGGCGACGATGTCGCCGGCATAGGCTTCCTTGATGTCCTCGCGGTTGTTCGAGTGCATCTGCAGCATGCGGCCGACGCGCTCTTTCTTATCACGCGACGAGTTCAGCAGCGACATGCCGGTTTCCATCTTGCCCGAGTACAGGCGGCAGAAGGTCAGCGAGCCGACGAAGGGGTCGTCCATGATCTTGAAGGCCAGGACCGACAGGGGCTCTTCGTCCGAGGCCTTGCGGGTGACCGGCTCTTCCGTGCGGAAGTCGATGCCCGGCGTGGCCGGAATGTCGGTCGGCGAAGGCAGGTAGTCGATGACCGCGTCGAGCAGGGGCTGAACGCCCTTGTTCTTGAAGGCCGAGCCGCCGAGGATCGGGTAGAAGGCGCCGGTCAGAACAGCCTTGCGGATGCACTTCTTCAGCACTTCGACCGAGGGCTCCTCGCCGCCCAGGTAGGCTTCCATGGCGTCGTCGTCGAGTTCGACGGCGTTGTCGATCAGGTACTGGCGAGCGGCGGCGGCTTCATCAGGCATGTCGGC
>JALAGW010000322.1 GCA_022712235.1 Brevundimonas sp.
CCAGTTCACACCTGACCTGATGCCCGGCGACATCATCGGCTCCAACCTGTTCAACTTCCAGACGTCCAGCTTCACTCTGACGCACGGACCGATCTTCTGCGAGCTTCTGCTGGCTGACGAGATCAACCGGACCCCGCCGAAGACCCAGGCGGCCCTGCTGGAAGCCATGCAGGAGCGCCAGATCACCATCGACGGTCAGGCCCATGCGCTGAGCCCCCGCTTCACCGTCGTCGCGACCCAGAATCCCATCGAGCAACAGGGCACCTACCCCCTGCCCGAGGCTCAACTGGATCGTTTCCTGTTCAAGCACGTCCTGGACTATCCGACGCTGGAACAGGAACAGGCCATCATCGCCGCCCACGGCGCGCGCACCGGGCAGAGGGACCCTGTCGCCCTGGGCGTCTCGGTCGTGGCCGAAAGTGCGGCGATCAACGCCGCCGTGGACACCGTCGCGAAAGTGCGGCTGACCGACGAGGTGGTCGCCTATATCGCCGGTCTGGTGCGAGCCACACGGGATTCGGCGGATGTCGAGACTGGGGCCTCGCCCCGTGCGGGGGCCATGCTGGCCGTCGCCGCCCGCGCCCGCGCGGCGCTGGACGGCCGCGACTACGTCATTCCAGACGACGTGAAGGCGCTGGCGATTCCGGCTCTGCGTCACCGACTAGTGCTGTCGCCCGCCGCCGAGATCGAGGGCAGACGGGTCGAACAGGTCCTGGCCGGTTTGGTGGATCAGGTGGCGGCCCCCCGGTGATCTATCCCAGCCGACGCGCGGTGATCGTCATGGCGGCAGGCGCGCCAGTCGCCCTGCTGGCCGGCGTTCTGACGCCCGCCGGATGGCTGGCGGGTCCGATCTGGATCGCCGGACTGATGCTGCTGGTCGCCCTGGACGCCCTCATGGCGGAATCGCGCGCCGGGCTGCAAATGAACGAACCTGAGCCCGTGCGCGCAGCCGTCGGACGCCCAGGCCTGGCGGGGCTGGCGATCCGCTTCACGTCATCTGGACGCGCCCCGCGTCAGGTGGAGGCGGCCCTGTCAGGAGAGGGCCGACTGGGCCTCGACCACGTCCCGCGTCGCGCCGAGGTCGTGGAAAACAGCGCCGTCCTCGCCTTTCCTTTCACGCCTACGCGCAGAGGCGCCGCCAGTCTGGACGAACTATGGGTCCGTTGGCGCGGGCCGATGGGGCTGGTCTGGAAGCAGAAGCTGTTCAGCCTGAATCTGCCCGCACCGGTGCTGACCGACCTGCAATGGGTGCGCGACGAGGCCGTGCGCCTGTTCTCACGCGACGCCGAGTTCGGGACCAAGACCCAGCTCGAAATCGGTGAAGGCTCCGAATTTCAGGCCCTGCGCGACTATCAGCCGGGCATGGATCGTCGCGCCATCGACTGGAAACAGTCGGCCCGGCACTCTGCCCTGATGGCCAAGGAGTTCCGGACCGAACGCAACCACAACGTCATCCTGGCCCTGGACTGTGGTCGCGCAGCCTGCGAGCCCGTCGGCGGGATGCCGCGCATAGACCGCTTCATCCACGCTGGCTTGCTGTTGTCCTACGCCTGCCTGCGCGGCGGCGACCGCGCTGGATTGTTCGCCTTTGACTCCCGGCCCCGCGTCTCGACCGGCGCCCTGGGCGGCGTGGACGCCTTCCGCACCCTGCAAGCCGTGGCGGGCCGTATCGACTACTCGGCGCACGAGACCAACTACACCCTCGCTCTGGCCACCCTGTCGGGCCAGTTGAAGCGTCGTTCCCTGATCGTCATCTTCACCGACTTCACCGATCCGACCGCCGCAGAGCTGATGCTGGAAGCCCTGTCTCCCATGCTGAAACGCCACCTGGCCCTCTTCGTCGTCCTGCGCGACGATGAGTTGGAGAACCTGGCCGCCGCCGCGCCAGAGACCGCCGAAGACGTCGCCAGAGCCGTTGTGGCCGGGACCCTGCTGCGCGAGCGCGAGACCGTCCTGGGACGGCTGCGCCGCATGGGCGCCCACATCGTCGACGCCCCGGCGGACCGTGTGGGGCCTGAAATCGTCAATGCCTATCTGGACCTGAAGCGGAGGGATCTGCTGTGACCGAGGCTCGACCGTCCGGCCTGTTGAAAAGCCAGCGCTGCCGTCAGGCGCGCGAGGACGACTGGCGGCGTCTGGAACGGTTGATGGACAAGGCCGAAAAGGGCTCCGCCGCCAAGCTGACCGACGCCGAAATCCTGGCGGTTCCGGTGCTCTACCGCTCAACCCTGTCGGCTCTTTCGGTGGCGCGCGAGACCTCGCTGGACCAGGGCCTGATCGACTACCTGGAGACCCTCGCCGCCCGCGCCTACTTCTTTGTCTATGGCTCACGGGCCACCCTGCAGGACCGACTGACCTCCTTCTTCCGCCACGATTGGCCCAAGGCGGTTCAGGGCATCTGGCGCGAGACCCTGCTTGCAGCGGCTTTGATGGCTCTGGGGGCGGTCGTCGCCGGCTGGCTGGTGATCCATGAGCCCGAATGGTTCTACGCCTTTGTGCCCAACGATCTGGGCGGCGGTCGCGATCCGACCGCTTCGACGGCATCGCTGCGCGCCACTCTGGACGGCACGGATGACGCGGACGGC
>JALAGW010000323.1 GCA_022712235.1 Brevundimonas sp.
GTTCACCCGGTGCCGTGCGGGTGCCTTCCGGAAAGATCAGGATCTGGCGCGCGTCGGCCAGACGGGCGCGGGTCTGGCGCACCATGTCCTTCCGCGCCTTGGCGTGGGCGGCGCGGTCGACGGCGATCATCCTCGTCTTCCAGGCGAACCAGCCGAAGAAGGGCAGGGGCATCAGCTCCTTCTTCAGGACGAAGCAGGGGTCGTCGAGAATGGCGAAGGGGGCCACCACGTCCAGCATGCCCTGGTGCTTGGCGGCGATCAGGGCGGCGCCGGTCGGCCGGTGCTCCAGCCCCCGAAACTCGACGCGGACGCCGGCGATCCAGCGCAGGCCGAACAGGACGAAACGCGCCCACAGCTTGATGACGCCCATGGCGATCCGGTGCGGCATGAGCAGGGCCGGCGACAGGCCGACGGCGAAGACCACCATCGACAGATAGAGCCACAGGGTGAAGGTCAGGGAGCGCAGGACGGTCATTCTCAGGCCTTGGAGGCGGCTTCGGCGTCGGCAGGGCGTTCAGGGTGGCGACCCGTCAGGCGATGCATCCCTTCGCGGCCCAGAACAGTCAGGTATTTCATGTATTCCAGCGTCATGCGTCGAGCGGTGACGGCGGCCCGCCACCAGCGCGAATTGTCGAGCGAGGGGGTTGAGACGGCGTAGGGCGTCAGGCGCACGCCCGGCGCCGCGCCGCGAATCTCCAGCAGACTGCGCGGCATGTGATAGTCGGAGGTGACGACGATCAGGTCGTCATAGCCCTTGGCCCGCGCCCAGGCGGCGATCTCCTGGGCGTTTCCGACGGTGTTCTCGGCCTCGAAACCCAGGTCGACGCAGCAGTTGAACAGCTTGCTCGAGCCCGGAGTCAGGGCGCGCAGCTCCTGACGGCGCACGTCGCGGTTGACGCCTGAGATCAGCACCCGGCGGCCCTTGTCCAGCTCCAGAAGACGGATGGCGGCGTTGACGCGCTCGGCCGAGGGACCGGTCAGGGCGACGATGGCGTCGGCGCGCGCGGGCTCGGGCGCCGGCGTCAGGCCGCGCACGCGCTCGGCGAAGGCGAACAGCCCCACCAGCCACATCAGCGCCACCACGGCGATCAGCGTCAGGAACTTCATGATGCTTAACTAGCCACGACCGCCCAGCTTCGCCAGCGCCGTAAAGCGCGCGGCCAGCAATGCGACGCCGAAAGCCAGCAGCGGACAGGCGATCAGGATGGCCAGATCGCTGAAGGCCAGAGGCAGGGCCGGGGTCAGTCCGCCCTCGCCGCCGAGCAGGCGCAGCAGGGCCAGCAACAGGGCGGCGACGCCCGCCCCCAGAGCCCCGGCCTTCGCCGCCAGCCCGCCGAAGCGGCGCTGGAACAGGCCGGCGACATAGCCGTCAGACGCGCCGTTCAGGCTCAGGGTCTCGATCACGCCGGCCTGGGCCGCCATGCCCGCGCGGGTGGCGTAGGCGATGACCGCCGCCGTGGCCGCCGCGATCAGCAGGAAGGCCGCGCCGGCCAGGGCCGTGATGACGCCCGCCGAACGCTCGACTTCGCCGCGCCACAGGCTGTGGTCGTCGACGGTGGCGTCCAGGCCGGCTTCGGCCAGGGCGCGGCTGAGGGTCGGCGCGCTGGCCGGGGCCTTCGGGTCCAGGCGGACGGTGACCAGATGGGGCAGGGGCAGGTCGGGCAGGGCCGCCTCGCCGACCCAGGGGCGCAGCAGGCTTTCGGCGGCCTTGCGGTCCATGGCCTCGGCTTCGGCCACGCCCTTGACCCCGGCCAGGGTTTCGGCGGCGCGGGCGGCGGCGGTCGGGCCGGTCTCGTCCACGCGAGGGCGGACCTGAACCGTGGCCTCGGCCCGCAGCTGGCGGGCCCAGCCATGAGCGGCGCGGTCGGCGGCCAGGGCCCCGACGGCGGTGATGGAGGCCAGGAAGCACAGGACGGCGACCACCACCATCAGCCAACGCTCGCCGCCCGCCTCGCGCGACAGCAGGCTCGGCCCGCGTGTGAACAGGGCGCGGATCATGCGGCCTCTCCCGCCGGGGCGGTCAGGCCCAGATGGCCGTTTTCCAGCCGCAGCACGGCGGCGCCGACCCGCTCGGCCAGAGCCTCGTCGTGACTGGCGATCAGGATCGTGGCGCCCAGCCTGTTCAGGGACTGGAACAGTCGCATCAGTTTCTCGCCCATGGCGCGGTCCACGCTGCCGGTGGGTTCGTCGGCCAGGATCAGGCGGGGGCGGGTGATGACGGCGCGGGCGATGGCCAGACGCTGCTTCTCGCCGCCGGACAGGGCAGGCGGCAGGGCGTTCATGCGGTCGCCCAGGCCGACCCAGCGCAGCATCTCGGCCACGTCGGCGGCATGGTCGGCGGGACGACCGCCCGCCAGGGTCAGGGGCAGGGCGGCGTTCTCAAAGGCCGTCAGGTGGTCCAGCAGGCGGAAATCCTGAAACACCACCCCCATCCGTCGACGGAAGGCGGGGACGCCGCCGCGCGGCAGGTCCGTGACCTCGCGCCCGAACAGACTGATTCGCCCCGTCTGGGGCCGTTCGGCCAGGGTCAGGAGCCGCAAAAGCGAAGACTTGCCCGCGCCGGACGGTCCGGTAAGGAAGTGGAAAGAGCCCTGCGGCAGACTAAGGTTAACGTCGCGCAGGACGTCGGGCCTGTCCGCATAGCCGAAACTCACGCCCCGCAGGCGGACGGTGTCGGGCGCGGATTCGGGGTCGGCGGCGCGTCGGGTCGAGTTTGGCATCAGGTTTCGTATTGGACCGGGGCGTTGCGGGCGCCTCGACAGGAGGGGGCGTCGAGCCTCGCAGTCAGCCGACATGATACTGACCTGCCCCGCCTGCGCCACCAGCTATTTTGTTCCCGATGAAGCGATCGGCCCGAACGGCCGCCGCGTGCGCTGCAAATCCTGCGGCCATGACTGGCGCGCGACGCTGGAGGACGAGCCTCTGGAACTGTCCGCCGCCGAAGACCCCGTGGTCGAAAGCGGCTTCGGCAAGCGTGAGGAAGCGCCCGAGAGTCTGGCCGAGACGCCCGCTCCGGAACTGCCGCGCGCCTTCCGCGCCAAGGCCGAGCAGAAACGCCGGATGAAGAAGGCCGCGGCCCAGGGCGTCGCCTGGGCCGCCCTGGCCGTCATCCTGCTGGCCCTGATCGGCGCCGCCTTCGCCTTCCGCCTGCAGATCGTTCAGGCCTGGCCCCAGGCCGCCGCCGCCTACAAGCTGGTCGGCGCGCCGGTGAATCTGGCCGGGCTGGATTTCGAGGCCGTGGGCGCCAGGACGGCCGCCCATGATCCGGGCAAGGTCATCGTGTCCGGCGCCCTGCGCAATATTCGCGACAACGAGGTCGTCGCCCCGCCGGTGCGCGTGGCCCTGCTGAACGCGGCGGGCGCCGAGGTGGCGCATCGCATCGTCCGTCTGGAGACCGCCCCTGTCCTGCCGGGCAAGGTTCAGGGTTTCGCGGTCGTCATTCCTGATCCGGAGCGCAAGGCCTCGGGCGTCGGCGTCGATTTCGTGCTGGAGTCGAAAAAGACCGCGCAGGCTGCGCCGCCGCTCGCGCCCCGCATCGAACAGGCCGCCGCCCGCCCGGCGCGACGCGCGCCGCCGCCGGCCCCTGAGGAGGGCCTGCGTCGCGCCACGGCCTATGATCTGACGCCGGTGGACGCGACGCCTCTCGACAGCCGCCCCGCCTAGGGGGTATCCGCCGGGCATGGCTGATCACGACCCGACGCCCGCTCCGACCGTTCTTCTGCCGCAAGCCGAGATCGAGGCGATCGTCGCCGATCTGGCGCGGCGCATCGCCCCCGTCATCGACGATGAGACGGTGGCCGCCGTCCTGCTGACCGGCGGGCTGTGGTTCGGGGCCGACCTGACCCGCGCCCTGTCGCGCGAAGGCCGCCATGTCTGTTTCGACGCCCTGTGGCTGGCCTCCTATGGCGATGAGACGACCAGCCGGGGCAAGATCGACGTCTACGCCCCCTATCAGCGGCCCATCGCGGGCAAGCGGGTGCTGATCCTCGACGACGTCTTCGACACCGGTCTGTCGCTGGCCGAGGCGGTGCGCATTACGAAAGAGGCGGGCGCGGCCGAGGTCCTGACCTGCGTCTTCGCCCGCAAGCCCTGGCCCAAGCCCCGCGCGCCCGAACCCGACTTCGTCGGCTGGGAGGCCCCCAACCGCTTCCTTGTCGGCTACGGCCTGGACCACAGGGGCGGGATGCGCGGCCTGCCGGACATCTGCGCGCTGGATTAAGCCGCGGAGCGCCGTTGCACTGCGAACTGAAAAAAAACAGTGCAATTGGTGCAATGGGACGGACGCCTTTCCCTCTCCCGGCGGGAGAGGGCGTGAGCTTCGGAGAGGCGAGGGCGAACCGAAATCCTGATGCGTGCGTCGGCGGGCGGTGATGTCAAAGACCGCGCGCAGTATGGCGCAGTCCGTGACCCAGGCGGGCATATGAGCTTGGGAACCGTTCAATCCCAATGATTTTTGGGGATTGGCGCGGGCCGTTGTGCGTGAGGCTCGATCAAGAGCGCAGGGGGAACCTAGTCGTTCAGCCAGTCCGCCATCGGTTCGCGCGCCAGCATTTCGTCATAGGTCGGGCGCGGGCGGATGACGGCGCTGCGGTCGCCGTCGACCAGGACCTCGGCGGTCAGGGGGCGGGTGTTGTATTCGCTGCTCATCACGGCGCCGTAGGCGCCGGCGCTCATGAAGACGACCAGATCGCCGGCCTCGAACGGCGGCAGGGCGCGGTCGCGGGCGAAGGTGTCGCCGGTCTCGCAGACCGGGCCGACCACGTCGTAGGGGCGCATCTCGCCCGCGCGCGGCGTCACGGCCTTCAGATCGTGGAAGGCGTCGTAGAGGGCGGGGCGCATCAGGTCGTTCATCGCTGCGTCCAGCACCAGGAAGCGCCGCCCGTCAGTTCGCTCGTTGACCTGGATGACCCGGCTCAGCAGGACGCCGGCGTTGGCGGCCATCAGCCGGCCCGGCTCGAACGCCGCCTCGACGTTCAGGCCGTCCAGCACCCGCGCGGCCATGGCCACATAGGCCGAGGGCGGCGGGGTGTCGGCCTCGCCGTAGTAGGGCACGCCCAGACCGCCGCCGAGATCGAGGCGGGTGACGCTGTGGCCGTCGGCCCGCAGAGTCTCGGTCATCTGGCGCAGGACGCCGAACGCGCCTTCCAGCGGCGTCAGGTCGGTGATCTGGCTGCCGATGTGGCAGGCCAGGCCGACGGGCGTGACGTGCGGCGAGGCGGAGGCGCGGGCGTAGAGACTCAATGCCTCCTCGACCGGCACGCCGAACTTGTCGCCCGCGCCGCCGGTGGTGATCTTGGCGTGGCCGCCGGCGCCGATCTTGGGATTGACCCGGATGGCGATGGCGGGGGAGGCAGACTTGGCCGCCGCGACGACGATCAGCCGCTCCAGCTCCGCCGAGGACTCGACGTTGATCTGGCGCACCCCGACCTCGATGGCGAAGGCCAGTTCGGCGTCGGTCTTGCCCACGCCCGAGAAGATGATGCGCTCGCCCGGCACGCCCGCCGCCAGCGCTCGCCGGATTTCGCCCTCGGACACGGTGTCGGCGCCGCAGCCCAGCTTGGCCAGGGTCGCCAGCACCGACAGGTTGGAGTTGGCCTTGACCGCGAAGGCGATCAGGGCGTCGCCCAGCGCAGGCTTGTGCGCGTCGCAGGCGTCGCGCAGCAGGCCGTAGTGACGGCGCAGGGTGGCCGAGGAATAGACATAGGTCGGGGTCCCGACCTCCGCCGCCAACTCTTCCAGCGAGACGCCCTCGGCGTGCAGAACGCCGTCCTTAAGGTCGAAATAATGCACCGGCGGGGAGTCCAGTCAGGAAAGGAGGGAGCGATCAGCGCGACGGCGGACGGCCGAACGGGTCGGAGGCGCCGCTGTCGATCGGGTTGTTCCGGGGGGCGGTGTTGATGGTCGCCGGTTCGGGCATGCGCTCGGCGTTCTTGTCGCGAGGCGCGCGCTCGGTCTGACGCGGGGCCGCGCCGGGCGCCTCCAGATCGGCCATGCGGCCGCAGCCCGCCAGCAGAAGGGCGGCGGCGCCCGCGAGGATCAGGGTCTTTTTCACAGGCGGCTTCTCCAGTCGGCGATGCGCGCGCGGACCTGTTCCGGCGCCGTGCCGCCGAAGCTCTGGCGGCTGGCGCAGGAGGCTTCGGGCGTCAGGACTTCATACACGCCTTCGGTGATCCGGCCATCCAGAGCCTGCAGCTCCGTCAGCGGCAATTCGCCCAGACCGATCCCGAGGGCCTCGGCTCGCTTCACGGCGGTGCCGGTGACGTGGTGGGCCTGACGGAAGGGCAGGTTCAGTTCGCGCACCAGCCAGTCGGCCAGATCAGTGGCGGTCGAGAAACCGGCCCCGGCGGCGGCGGCCATGCGCGGGGTGTTGGGGATGATGGCGGCGACCATGGCGGTCATGGCCGTCAGCGCCAGATCCAGCGCGTCGAAGGCCTCGAACACCGGCGGCTTGTCCTCCTGCATGTCCTTGGAATAGGCCAGCGGCAGGCCCTTCATCACCGTGGTCAGGGCGATCAGCGCCCCGTTGATGCGGCCCGTCTTGGCGCGCACCAGCTCGGCGGCGTCGGGGTTGCGCTTCTGCGGCATGATGGACGAGCCGGTGGTCAGGTCGTCGGGCAGGGAGGCGAAGCCGAACATCGGCGTCATCCACACCACGATCTCTTCGGCCAGGCGCGACAGGTGGCCCGCCGCGATCGAGGCGGCGGCCAGGCTCTCCAGCGCGAAGTCGCGGTCCGACACCGCGTCCAGCGAGTTGGCCATCGGACGATCGAAGCCCAGGGCCTTGGCCGTCATGTGGCGGTCGATGGGGAAGGGCGAACCGGCCAGGGCCGCGGCGCCCAGCGGGTTCTCGTTCATGCGGGCGCGGGCGTCGGAAAAGCGGCCGGCGTCGCGACCGAACATCTCGACATAGGCCATCAGGTGGTGGCCAAACGTCACCGGCTGGGCCGTCTGCAAGTGGGTGAAGCCGGGCATCAGGTCGCCCGCGTGTTGCTCGGCCCGGTCCAGCAGGGCGGCCTGCAGGTCCTTCAGCTGCGCCACGGTGCGGTCGCAGGCGTCGCGCACCCACAGGCGGAAGTCCGTCGCCACCTGATCATTGCGGCTGCGCGCCGTGTGCAAACGCCCCGACGGCTCGCCGATCAGCTCCGACAGGCGGGCCTCGACGTTCATGTGGATGTCTTCATAGGCGTCGCGGAAGGGGAAGGACCCGTCCCTGATCTCGCCCTCGATGACGTCCAGCCCGCCCAGGATGGCTTCGGCGTCGGCCTGCTGGATGATGCCCTGCTGGGCCAACATGCGGCAATGCGCCCGCGACCCGGCCAGGTCCTGCGCCCACAGGCGTTTATCGACGCCGATGGAGACGTTGATGGCCTGCATGATGTCGGCGGGCTTGGCGCTGAAGCGTCCGCCCCATAGAGACTGACCTTGAGGGGTGTTGGAAGGCGTGTCGGACATGAGCGGCTCTAAACGGACTTTGGCGGGCGTGGCGACGGCTGTGCTGCTGATCGGCGCGATCGGCGGCGCGGCGATGCTATACGCCAATCGCGACGGCGGGGGCAAAGAGTCCGCGTCATCGGCCCTGTCTGTCTATGCGAAAGGGTCTCTGGCCAAGCTGCTGACGCCCGCCCCGGCGCCCGCGCCCGACTACGTCTTCAGGGACGCCGAGGGCCGCGATGTCCGCTTCAATGACTTCAAGGGCAAGGTGGCGGTGGTCAACCTGTGGGCCACTTGGTGCGCGCCTTGCAAGATCGAGATGCCGACGCTGGCGGCCCTGGCCGAGCACTACAAGGGCCGCGATGACGTCGCCGTGGTCACCATCAGTATGGACGTGGACAAGGCCGTGCCCGAGGCCCGCGCCTTCATCGCCGACCACCCGCCGCTAGCCTACTACGCCGATCCGAAATTCCAGCTGCCGTTCGAGTTCCCCGGCAAGGGGGCCATGCCCCAGACCATCCTGCTGGACCGCCGGGGGAACGTCCGCGCTGTCCTGACCGGCGAAGCCGACTGGGCCAGTGATGAGGCCAAGGCGCTGATCGAGGCGCTGCTGGCCGAGGGTTGATCGTCTTCAGGCACAGAAAAAGCCCCACGATCAGCTGATCGCGGGGCTTTTATTGGCGTCAGCCCCAGGGGCGGAAGTGTTTCGACAGCTTCAGGCCCTGGCTCTGATAGTGGCTGCCGCCCTCGCCGTAGAGTCGGGTCGGGCGTTCGGTCAGCGGCTCATAGACCAGACGGGCGACGATCTGGCCGTGCTCCAGCAGGAAGGGGGTGTCGTGGGTGCGAACCTCCAGCACGCCCTTTGACCCCGCGCCGTGGGCCTCGTCCGTGCCGAATCCAGGGTCGAAGAAGCCGGCGTAGTGGACGCGGAACTCGCCGACCGAGGGGTCGATCGGGGTCATCTCGGCGGCCTGATCGACCGGGATCTCGACGTCGTCCGAGGAGGCCAGGATGTAGAACTCGCCCGGATCCAGCAGCAGTTCGCCGCGACGCAGGGTCAGGGGCTCCCAGAAGTCACGCGGGTCGTGGCCGTCGATGTGGTCCATGTTGACGACCCCGGCGTGGCGGCGGCCGCGGAAGCCGACAATGCCGTGCTCGCCTGCGCGCAGGTCGACGCCGACGCTGCGGGTCTCCAGCTTCGGCGGCTCGCCGGCCTTGAGGCGCAGCTGGTTCAGGCGGGTGCCGGGCCGAACCAGAATCGAGAAGGTCTGGGGAGCGATCTCGAGGTAGAGGGGACCGTCATAGCCCTCGTCCACGTCGTCGAAGCTGCCGCCCTGATCGGTCAACAGGCGCACGAAGACATCGACGCGGCCGGTCGAGCTCTTGGGGTTGGCGCGGGCGTTCAGGCCTGTGGGCAGGCTGAGGCGCTCCTGCAGCCGGGCGATATAGACGCAGCCCTTTTCCAGCACCACGCCGCCCGACAGGTCGATGGCGTGCATCTCCACGTCCTTGATGCGGTCCTCGACCTTGCGCTGGCCAGGCAGGAAGGAGGCGCGCACGCGCCAGGCCTGGTTCGACAGGCGCAGGTCCAGGCTGGCGGGCTGCACCTGGTCATGATCGAAGGGGGTGTCGGACGTGATCGCGCCGGTCGCGATCAGGGTCTCGATGCCCTGGAAGGGCAGAATGCCGGGCTGGGCGGGAATCTCGAAGATGCTCATGCCGTCCTGTCTCACACGGATTTTCCTGTCTGTCTCGCTTCGGAATGCGACATCCGAAGCGCCAGATGGGTTGAACCCCGAGGTCGGCGGGCTGCATATAGCGCATGCACGCCGCTCCTGCCTATACCGCCGAAACCGAAGGCGTCGTCGTCCGCGTCCGCCCCTCCTA
>JALAGW010000038.1 GCA_022712235.1 Brevundimonas sp.
ACGGCGACGTGAGCAACCTGGCGCGCAGCGGCATGAACGACAGGATCTCTTCGCTTCGCCCCGCGCGTCGCGGCGGCAACTGGTAGGACATGGAAACGGGAGGCTTCGGCCTCCCGTCTTTCTTTGAGAATCAGAGCGTCAGGACGATCTTGCCGACATGATCGCCGGCTTCCAGCCGCTGATGCGCGGCGGCGGCCTGATCCAGAGGGAAGGTCGCCTGAATCTGGGCCTGCACGGCGCCGGACGCGACCCAGGGCCAGACCGTCTGCTCCACGGCGGCGGCCAGGCGAGCCTTTTCGTCGGCGGGACGGCTGCGCAGGGTCGAGCCGGTCAGGACGATCCGTTTCAGCATGACCCGCATCAGATCGATCTGGGCCAGGGCGCCGGTCAGGGTGGCGATGACGACCCAGCGCCCGCCCGGCTTCAGCGCATTCAGGTTCAGCTCGGCGTAGGCCGCGCCGACCATGTCCAGCACGACATCGGCGCCGCCTGCCGTCTTTATGGCGTCCAGCAGATCGCCGTCCGTGGCGTCCAGGCTGACGTCGGCGCCCAGGGCGCGCGCGGCCTCGGCCTTGGCGGCGCCGCGCGAGGTGGCGATGACGCGCGCGCCCGCCGCCTTGGCCATCTGGATAGCCATGACGCCGATGCCGCTGGTGGCGCCGTGGATCAGCAGGGTCTCGCCGGCCTTCAGCCCGCCGCCCTCGAAGACATTGGCGAAGACGGTGAAGGCGGTCTCGGGCAGGGCGGCGGCCTGAACGAAATCCAGGCCGTCGGGGACGGGCAGGGCGTGCCGGGCGTCGACCACGGCGTAGTCGGCGTAGCCGCCGCCGCCCAGCAGGGCGCAGACCCGGTCGCCGACCGCCCAGCGGGTCACGCCGTCGCCCAGGGCGTCGACTTCGCCGGCGATTTCGAGCCCGAGAATATCGGAGGCGCCGGGCGGAGGCGGATACCGGCCCTCGCGCTGGACGATGTCCGGCCGGTTGACCCCGGCGGCGCGCACGCGGACGCGGATTTCGCCCATCGCGGGCGCCGGCAGGGGGCGTTCAGCCAGCCGCAGGGCGTCGGCGCGACCCCTGCCGCCTTCGATCTCGATGACCCGCATGATGTCTCCGCTGCTTGCAATCCTTGCCATAGGGGCGTTTTCATACGGGTTCGTGCGGTCGCTGACCACGGAGGCGATGATGTCGTTCGAAGATCTGGAGCCCAGACCCCAGGGGGGCGAGGCGCTGAGGGCGCTGGTTCGCGAGGACCTGGACCTGTTCGCCGTGGACGAACTGCATGAGCGGATCGCCGCTCTGGAAGCCGAGATCACACGCTCGAAAGCCGCCATCGAGGGCAAGTCGTCCAAGCGCAGCGCCGCCGACGCCCTGTTCAATTTCCGCTGACAAGCCTCTCCCGCGTTTTCGTAATCCGTGGCATGACGATTGCAGTTCCGGTCCGTGCGGAGTCGTTCTGACCCGCGAGTTTGACGGACGCGCGTGACGTTTCATGGGTAGGACCGAGTTGACCGCCATCGACGCTGACATGGTCGGATTGCGTTCGCGCAGCGCTGAGGTGCTGGATTTCGCGCGTTCCGAGCTGTTCGACCGCACCTTCCGCGAGGGCATGGAGCTGGTCGAGGAGACCGCCGCCTACCTGGATGGGGACGGGCGTCAGGATTCGCGCCTGCTGTCGCGCGCCGCCGCCCTGGCCTATGCGGGCGAAAGCATGAAGCTGACCACGCGGCTGATGCAGATCGCCTCCTGGCTGCTGGTCCAGCGCGCCGTGCGCGAGGACGACATGAGCGCCGAAGCCGCCTGTGAGCCGCGCTATCGGCTGGCGGACCGCAAGGTCGAGGCCGAGCCCAGCCATCGGGAACTGCCCATCGCCCTGGTCGAATACGCCGTGCGGGCCGAGAAGCTGTATGATCGCGTCCTGCATCTGGACCAGCGCATGTATCTGGGCGGCGACGAGGTCCAGCCGGTCAATCCGGTGCAAAGCCAGCTGGATCGTCTGCAGGCGGCCTTCGGGGGCTGAAGCCCTCGATGACCTGATTACTGAGGCCTACGGCCCGACGTCGTTGGCGTCGCTGGGGCCGTCGGCGACGACGCGAGGCAGGTTGACGGCGATGCCGAGCGCCTGGGCCAGTTTTTCATCCCGACGATAGACGTCCTCGCGGAAGGCCACGCGGCCCTGGCCATCGACGAAGGCGGTCCAGTAGAGCAGGCGCACGGCGATCTCGCGGCCGGTGGTGACGCGGGTGGTTTCGCGGCTGTCCTGGGCGGTGTCGAACTGGGCCAGCTTGGCCGGGTCGGGCTGCAGCAGCAGGCGGGCGAACTCGACGGCGTTCTGAACGCGGACGCAGCCGTGGCTGCGCTGCCGCACCGACAGGTTGAAGGCGCCCTTGGACGGGGTGTCGTGCAGGAAGATGGCGTAGCTGTCGCGCAGCTCGAACTTCACATAGCCCAGCGACGACTGCGGACCGGCGCGCTGCACCACCCAGCCGTCCTTGTTGATATACATGTCGTGGGCGGCCAGATAGCCGGGCCCCTTGGGCAGGATTTCGCGACGCGCGATGCCCATGGGCACGGTCCACGGCGGGTTGGCCACGACCGAGGCGAAGGGTTTTTCCAGGCTGGGGGTCTGGTTCTCGGTCGAGCCGACGACGACGCGGTTGGAGTGAACCGGCTTGCCGTCCTTCCAGTAGACCATGATGGCGGCGGCGGTGTTGACCTCGATCCGCTCGGGATTCAGGTCGCGCTTCAGCCAGCGACGGCGCTCCAGGTTCAGGGCGATCTGGCGGGCGCGATCTTCAGCCGTGGCGCCGAGCGAGCGCTGGGTGCCGGGGCCGATGCGGCCGTCGGCGCCCAGGCCGTGGCGGGTCTGGAAGCTGCGAACGGCCTGCTGCAGTTCCGGGCCGTAGGCCAGATTGCCCTTTAGGCGCTCGCCGGCGGCCGCGCTGAGGTCGCCCTCGGCCGTCAGGCGCGCCACCAGGGCCGGGATGCGGTTGTCGCTGGTTCCCGGCTCGATCGTGCCGCCCTGACGGAAGGCGGGCCAGCCGCCGGCGCGGGTGATGCGGC
>JALAGW010000324.1 GCA_022712235.1 Brevundimonas sp.
ACAACTGCGGCGCGGTATTGCCCAGGGCATGGACCTGGGCGTCGGGCAGGACGTCGCCGTCGCGGAAATCGGCGGAGGTCAGGGTGAAGGTCATCGGGGCGCTCCCTTGCAACTGGTTCGCTGACGGAACGGTCCGGCTTCCACACCGTTGCGCTGCGACAGTCTGTTCCTAGCTAAGCTTGATCGACGTTCAAAGCGCGGAGAGCCGGATGCTGCAATCCCTTCTTGATCGGACCTTCATGACGCGTGCGATCCGCGTGCGTCTGCCAGACGGCCGCGAACTGACGGCGGGGCCTGGCGCGCCGGAGCTGACGGCCGTGATTTCGGATACGAAGACGGCCTTGGCCATCGCCGCCAATCCCGAGCTGGCCCTGGGCGAAGCCTTCATGGACGGGCGCTTCCGGATCGAAGGCGGCGACATCTACAACTTCTTGCAACTGACGACGTCGCAACTGGCGATGCGGCCGCGCGCGCGGAAACTGAACCTGCTGCAACGGCTGCGGCGCGGCGCCGAGCAGGCCAATGACAGGCTCCATGCGCGCGAGAACGTCCACCATCACTATGACCTGACGGTCGACTTCTACCGGTTGTTTCTGGATGAGGACCTGCAATATTCCTGCGCCTTCTTCGAGACGCCGGATACGACCCTGGATCAGGCTCAGGTCGCCAAGAAGCGGCGGCTGATCGACAAGCTGGCGCTTTCGTCGGGCCAGACCGCATTGGACATCGGCTGCGGTTGGGGCGGTCTGGGCCTGTCCATGGCCGAGCGCGGCGCGCGCGTCACCGGGGTCACCCTGTCCACCGAGCAGCACCGCACGGCCAACGAAAGGGCCGCGGCGCGCGGTCTGTCCGACCGGGCTGATTTCCGGCTGCAGGACTATCGTGATCTGAACCAGACCTTCGACCGGATCATCTCGGTCGGCATGTTCGAGCACGTCGGGGCGCCGAACTATCAGGAATATTTCGACACGGTGGCCCGGTTGCTGGATGACGACGGGGTGGCGGTGATCCACTCCATCGGCCGCAGGTCGCCGCCTAGCCGCACCCAGCCCTTCATCCGAAAATACATCTTCCCAGGCGGCTATATTCCGGCCCTGTCCGAGGTCCTGCCCGCCATCGAACGCTCCGGCCTGTGGGTCACGGATATGGAGGTGTTGCGCTTGCATTACGCCGAGACGCTGAAGCACTGGCGGCAACGCTTTCTCGCGCGGCGCGACGAAGCGCTGACGATGTATGACGAACGCTTCTGCCGCATGTGGGAGTTCTATCTCGCCGCCAGCGAGGTCGCCTTCCGCGAACTGGGCCATATGGTCTTCCAGTTGCAACTGACGAAGAAGCAGACCGCCGTCCCGCTGAGCCGTGATTATCTGTGCGGATAGGGCGCGGCGGAGCGGTCGCTCTTGAACGACAAAGGCCGCTTCCGTCGCCGGAAGCGGCCTTTGTTCCTGGGCCTGTCGCGCTTCGCGCGACTTGAGGCCGATCAGTCCCGGTAGCTCTGGATGCGCGTGGTGCGCAGTCCTTGCATGCCCCATTTGTCGATCGCCTGTTGCCAGGCGATGAATTCCTCGGCCGTCAGACGATACTTCGTCAGGGCGTCCTCCAGGCTGATCAGACCGCCGCGCACGGCGGCGACCACTTCGGCCTTGCGACGGATCACCCAGCGGTTCGTTTCCGCCGGCGGAAGATCCCGCAGGGTCAGGGGCGTGCCCGTCGGGCCGACCACGTATTGTTCGCCTCTACTATTCAGGCGTCGCTCTTGCAGCATGGGCTTAAGCCTCTTTCACCACCACCATCGACGCGTACCCTAGGCGCGCCCCGGCTAAGGGGCGTTTAAGCGTCGTGGTGAAGGAATGGCTAAGACGCATCCTCCGTCCCCGGCGCGTGGACGGCGCCGGAAACGAAGGATTCATCGAGTCTAACGAAGGCTTACTCACGGAGTCCGGTTAAGCGATCAGCGCTTGATGCTGAGCAGTTCGGCCAGCATTTCGTCGGCGGTCGTGATGATCTTGGACGAGGCCGAATAGGCGCGCTGGGTGGTGATCAGGCTGGTGAACTCGGCCGACAGGTCGACGGTCGAGGATTCCAGCTGCTGGGCCGCCAGCATGCCCGCGCCGCCGGTGCCGGCCGACTTCAGGTTGAAGGTGCCGCTTTCCAGGCTGACGCGGAAGGCGTTGCCCGTGACTTGACGCAGGCTGTCGGGGCTGGGGAAGGTGGCGATGGCGACCTGGGCGATCCGGCGCATGACGCCGTTGTCGAAGATGGCGGTGACGAAGCCGCCTTCATCGATCTTGATCTCGGACAGGTTGCCGAAGGCCGTGCCGTTGGTGACCGTCGACTGCACGATCGAGGCCGTGTTCAACTGGCTGAGGCCGCCGGCCGAGGTGTTCAGGTCCAGGGTCAGGCTCTGGTCGGAAATGCCCAGACCGTCGGCCCATTTGATGCGGTTGGCGTTGGCCGGCAGGGTCAGGTCGATGTTTGAATCCGAGGCGCCGAAGTCGAGCACGGCGTTGGTCGGATCGCTGAACAGCGAGTTGGGCATGGTCTGCATCGCCGTGACGTCCAGGCGGCCCGACGGCGTGAAGGCGATCATGCCGGTCTTGATCTGACCATTGGAGTAGGCGCCGCCGGTTTCCACGCTGTCGGCAGGCACGGCGACGATTTCGGCGTACCACTGGTTGGCTACGTCGCTCTTCAGCAGGCGGATTTCGATGTTCCGCTGACCGCCCTTGGAGTCCGAGACCGGGATGTTGATCTTGAAGTCCGGCTTGATGCCCGTCGGGTTGTCGTCGTCGCCATTATACATGGCCATCGAGTTCAGGCTGGGGTCGTACTTGGTCTTGGCGACCGTGGCGGTGTCCATGGCCAGGTTGGCCAGGGGCACGGTGACGCCGCCGCCCAGATCCAGCGTGGTCGTCGTGGAGCCGGGGCCGCCGCCGGTGACGCCGGTCAGGGCGGTCAGCGCGCCGGCGGCGTCATAGGTGGCGACAGCGGTGATCGTCTGATTGCCGGTCTTGATCGTGACGTCATACTGGTTCGGCGTGGCGGTCGGCGCATAGCGCACCGAAAACTCCATCGGACCCGAAGCGGCGGGCACCACGGCGACGCTGGGATACTTGCTGGGGCTGGCGCCCGCCTGGATGGTCTGACCGGAGAAGAGGTTGGCGTTGATCTGGGCGCGGGTGGTCTTTTCGGCGGTGCCGCCGACGGTGCCGATGTTGATGGAGCGCAGGCGCGTCAGGTCGGAGGGGTCGGTGGCGATGTCGCCGTTGGAATCGACCGGCCAGCCCTGCAGATAGAGGCCCGCGCTGTTCTTCAGATAGCCCAGGTCGTCGATGCGGAAGGCGCCCGCGCGGGTGAACAGGCGGCTGTCGGTGGCGCCGACGCCCTCGGCCTTCTCTGTCGTGACGAAGAAGCCCTGGCCGTCGATGGCCAGGTCGGTGCTTTCGGTGGTGCGCTGAAGCTGGCCTTCCTGGCTGATGAAGTGACGCGCGGCGGCGATGACGCCGCCTGCCGCATAACCGCCGGCGCCCTTGCTCTGGCTGTTCACCAGCGTCTGGAACTCGCCCTGGGTGCGCTTGTAGCCGATGGTGTTCACGTTCGCGATGTTTTGCGAGATCGCGGCCAGGGCGGCGGAGTTGGCGGAAAGACCGGAGACCCCGGCCTGCATGGCGCTGTTGATGCTCATTGTGTCGGCTCCTTAGGCGGAAATTGGGGAAAGGAGAGGGGCGCCGTTCAGGCGTCGGTCTCTGGATCTGTGGGCAACGGCGTCGGGGTCGGGTCCGGCG
>JALAGW010000039.1 GCA_022712235.1 Brevundimonas sp.
CACGCGCGGTTGATCCGCGCGACCCTTCCGGGGGGAGTATTCCGGCAAAGATTCTGGGGAGGATCTGAGTCCATGCTTGTGCTTATCGGCATCGCGATCGTGGTCGCGGGCTTCGTCGCGCGGATCAATCCGCTGGTGGTCATCCTGATCGCCGCCATAGCCACCGGGGTTCTGGCGGCGGTCGGGCCGGGCGCCAACGCCCAGAGCCTGCTCCAGGCCGGGATCGACACGATCTCGCGCTTCGGTCAGGCCTTCAACGACAACCGTTACTTCCACATCACCTGGCTGGTGCTGCCGGTGATCGGCCTGCTGGAACGCGCGGGATTGCAGGAACGGGCGCGCGATCTCGTCACCAAGGTCAAGGCGGCGACCGCCGGGCGGCTGATGCTGATCTATCTGATGGTGCGTCAGGCGACCTCGGCGCTGGGCCTGACCTCCCTGGGCGGCCATCCGCAGATGGTGCGGCCCCTGATCGCGCCCATGGCGGAAGGCGCGGCCGAAAGCGCGCACGGCCCCCTGACCGACAAGGCCCGCTTCCGCATTCGCGGCATGGCGGCCGGCACCGACAATATCGGCCTCTTCTTCGGCGAGGACATCTTCATCGCCATCGGCTCCATCGTCCTGATCGTCGGCTTCCTGGAACAGGCCGGCATTCGGGTCGAAGCCCTGCACGTCTCCCTGTGGGCCATCCCCACGGCCGTCGTCGCCTTCCTGGTCCACGGCGTGCGGCTGTTGATGTTCGACCGGCAGGTGAAGAAGGACATGGCCGCGCCAGACGCCCCCGCAGATGCGGAGGGCGGCCGATGATCACGCTGGAACACGCCTATGTCGCGACCGGGCTGATGTTCGCGGCCTTCTCCATCCTCAGCCTGCGTGATCCGCTGAACCCGACGCGCTTCCGCAGCGCCCTGTTCTGGGGCTTGATCGCCCTGTCCATGCTGTTCGGCAGTTGGCTGGGCGGGTTCGGCAACGGGATGCTGGTCATCGCCCTGGTGGTCATCGCCGCGACCGGAAAACTGGGCGTCGGCAAGCCTGTCACCACGACGGCGGAACAGCGTCAGGCTAGCGCCGCCCGCTGGAAGAACGCCCTGTTCGTCCCCGCCCTGATGGTGCCCCTGGTTGCAGTCGGCGGCACCCTGCTGGCCAAGCATACGGCGGCGGGCGCCTGGCTGATCTCGCCGGTGCAGACCACCCTGATCTCTCTGGGCCTGGGCTGCGTCATCGCCCTGTTCGCCGCCATGGCCTGGTTCCGGCCGCCGGTCATGGCCCCCGTGCAGGAGGGTCGGCGGCTGATGGACTCCATCGGCTGGGCCGCCCTCTTGCCGCAGATGCTGGCCTCCCTAGGCGCGGTCTTCCTGGCCGCCGACGTGGGTCATGTGGTCGGCGACCTGATCGCGCGGGTCATCCCCATGACCTCGGCCTTCATGGCGGTCTTCGCCTATTGCGCGGGCATGGCCCTGTTCACGATCATCATGGGCAACGCCTTCGCCGCCTTCCCCGTCATGACCGCCGCCATCGGCCTGCCCATCGTCGTGCATCAGTTCGGCGGCGATCCTGCCATCGTCTGCGCCATCGGCATGCTGGCTGGTTTCTGCGGGACGCTGATGACGCCCATGGCCGCCAACTTCAACGTGGTGCCGGCCAACCTGCTGGAACTGCCCGACCGCAACTCGCCTTTGAACGGGGTCATCCGCGCCCAGCTTCCCACGGCGGTCGTCATGCTGTTCGCCAACATGTTGCTGATGTACCTCCTCGCTTTCCGGTTCGGATCATGACGCAAGACTTCGACGCCGCTCTCGCTTCCCGTTTCGCCGCCACGGCCCTGGGCCATGTGACGCGGGAATATCCCAACCACATCATGCATGTGCTGACGGGACCGCAGGACGCCCGCACGCCGCGCGACATGCATCCAATCTTCTTCGGCAGCTTCGACTGGCATTCCTGCGTCCACGGCTGGTGGACGCTATTCACCCTCTACCGCCTGCACCCCGACATGGCCGAGGCGCCGCGCATCCGCGCCCTGGCCGACGAGATGTTCACAGCCGAGAACGTCGCGGGCGAGGCCGCCTATCTGGCCCGCCCTGAAAGCCGGGGCTTCGAACGTCCCTACGGCTGGGCCTGGCTGCTGATGCTGGCCGCCGAGCTCGAGCGCCACGACACGGACGAAGGCCGTCGCTGGGCCCAGACCCTGCGCCCTCTGGCCCAGGCCTTCGCCGAGCGGTTCAAGGCCTTCCTGCCGCTGGCGGATTATCCGGTGCGGGTCGGAACCCACTACAACACCGCCTTCGCCCTGCGCCTGACCCTGGACTACGCCGACGTCCACGACGCCGACCTGGCCGCCGCCTGCCGCAGCGCCGCCCTGCGCTGGCATGCCGGGGACCGCGATTGCCAGGCCTGGGAGCCTTCACAGGACGAGTTTCTGTCGCCCGCCTTGATGGAGGCCGTGTTGATGCGCCGCGTCCTGCCCGAGGCCGAGTTCCGCGTCTGGTTCGACGCCTTCCTGCCGCGCCTGAACGACGGTCAGCCGGCGACTCTCCTGTCCCCGGCCCGCGTCAGCGACCGCACCGACGGCAAGATCGCCCATCTGGACGGCCTGAACCTGAGCCGAGGCTGGTGCTGGCGCGAGATCACCGCCGCCCTGCCCGCCCAGGACCCCCGCCGCGCGGTCGGAGAACAGGCGGCCAAGGTCCACCTCGACGCCGCCCTGCCCCACGTC
>JALAGW010000325.1 GCA_022712235.1 Brevundimonas sp.
CAGTGCTGGGGCCGCGCCGGGCCGAGACCATCTCGCCGTGCGGCTCCGTCATCCGGCGCGGCATGCGCTTCACCAGCCACCACGATGCGCCGGTGGCCAACCCCGACTCGATGCGGGTGCTGTCCGCCACGGTCACCCGCCGCACCCGATCGGGCGACATCCTCGGGCCGGACGAGCGTGTGCCGGTCGACATCGCCCTGAAGGCCATGACCCTGTGGGCCGCCTGGCAGCACCATGAGGACGACCGAAAGGGCTCGCTGGCGGTCGGCAAGCTGGCCGACCTGACGCTGCTGGACGCCAACCCCATGACCATCGATCCCGACAGGCTGGCCGGAATCAAGGTGCAGTCCACCTGGAAAGAGGGCCGCGAGGTCTGGCGACGCTAGGGCGCGCCGAGGATCTGCAGCGTTCGCTCGCCGGTGCGCACGAAGCCGCGAGGCATGAGGGCGGCCAGTCGCACCGCATCGACTTCGGCCGCGTTCAATCGCACGCACAGCCGGCCAGCCTTGCTGTGAACGCTCTCGACATTGTCCGCGCCGCCCAGAGCCGCGAGAACCTCGGGCGCCAGCTGCGGAGGCGCTTCCGCCTCGGCGACGGGAACGGGTGCGGACGATGGACCGTCAGCGCCGATCACCGTCCTGATCTCGTCCGCCACGGCGTCGGCGATCGGGCCAAGAACGACCTGTAGCTGGTTCGGGCCTGGCGCGATGACCCCGCGCGCGCCCAGGCGTTTCAGCGCTGCTTCATCCACGGCCTCGCGTGAGCGGATATGCAGCCGCAGACGCGTGGTGCAGGCGGCCACGGCGGTCAGATTGCCCGCTCCGCCCAGAGCCGCGACAAAGGCCCCGGCTCGACCGCCCGCCCCATCGGCGATCGGCGCCGCCGCGACAGGCTCATCCTCGCGCCCCGGCGTCTTCAGATTGAGGACCCTGATGGCGACCCGGAACAGGCCGTAATAGAGGCCGCCGTAGATCAGTCCGACAGGCAACAGCACCCAGGGTCGGGTCGCCCGGCCGTAGTTCAGCACATAGTCGAACAGACCCGCCGAGAAGGTGAAGCCCAGCCGCGAGCCCAGCAGATCCATCGCCACCATCGACACCCCGGTCAGCACCGCGTGAATAGCGTAGAGGACGGGCGCCAGAAACATGAAGGTGAACTCGATCGGCTCGGTCACCCCGGTCAGGAAGGCGGTCAGGGCCAGCGAGAAGAGCATTCCTCCGACCTCCTTGCGGCGATCCGGCCGGGCGGCGTGATACATGGCCAGGCAGGCGGCGGGCAGGCCGAACATCATGACGGGGAAGAAGCCGCTCATGAAGACGCCCGCGCTGGGATCGCCCGCGAAGAAGCGGTTCAGGTCCCCCGTCGCGCCGTTGAAGTCCCCGACGATGAACCAGGCGACGTTGTTCAGGATGTGGTGCAGGCCGGTGACGATCAGCAACCGGTTCAGCAGACCATAGACGAACAGGCCGAACTCGCCCGAGCCGACCACCCCGCGGCTGAAGACGTCGATGGCGTGGTCGATGCCGGTGAAGGTCAGACCGACGACGGCCGCCACGACCAGACCGGCCACCCCCGCCACGATGGGCACGAAGCGACGCCCCGCGAAGAAGGCCAGGTAGTCCGGCAGCTTGAAGGTCGAGAAGCGGTTGTAGCAGGCCCCGGCGATCAGGCCCGCGACGATGCCGATGGGCACGCCCAGCCGCGACAGGGCCTGATCCTTGAAGGCCCTGGACGCCGCATCGGCCGCATCGCCGGTCAGTCCCGCGACCACCTCGGGCGGGACCGCCAGCAGGACCTTGGACGCCTCGCCCGAGATTAGGAAACAGACCACGCCGGCCAGGCCCGCCGCGCCGTTGTTGTCCATGGCCAGACACACGGCGACGCCGACCGCGATCTGCAGGACCCGGTTGGCGAGGCCCGCCTGCCCCGCGGCCGAGATGAAGGCGATGCCGAGCAGGGCCGGCTGGCCCAGGCGCAGCAGAAGACCGGCGACCGGCAGGACGGCGATGGGCAGCATCAGGGCCCGGCCGAGCGGCTGCAGGCTGGACAGTCCGATCTTCATGCGACCGCTCCGACGACACGGGATTTCATGAGGGCGGCCAGACGTTCATCGGCCAGGATGCGCACGGCCTCGGCGCTGTCCAGCGTCAGGGCTTGCGCCGCCAGCTCGCGACAGTCGGCCAGGGTCAGGCCCCGCAGCAGGGCCTTGATCTCGGCTGTCATCGACGGCGTGGCCGACAGTTCGGTGACGCCCAAGCCGATCAGGATGGGCGCGGCCACAAGGTCCGAGGCCAGGCCTCCACAGACGCCGATCCAGCGCGTATCGGCGGCGCCCGCCGCCGTCTGGGAGATCAGGCGCAGCACCGCCGGATGCAGGCTGTCCAGCTGTGCCGCCAGGTGGGCGTTCTGACGGTCCATGGCGAGCGCATACTGCGTCAGGTCATTGGTGCCGATGGAGACGAAGTCGATGTGGGGCGCCAGAAGGTCGGCGGTCATGGCCGCCGCTGGGGTCTCGATCATCACCCCCAGCAGGGGCGCCGCGCCGCCGGTCTCGGAGACGGCGATGTCCAGCAGGGCGCGAACCTGACGCACCTCGGCCGCCGAGGCGATCATCGGCAGCATGACCGCGACGGTCCCGCTAGACCGCACCCGGCAGATGGCCCTCAGTTGGGTCAGCAAGAGGTCGGGACGGTGCAGGCCGGTGCGCACGCCGCGCAGGCCCAGGCCCGGGTTGTCCTCATGCGGCATGGGCAGATAGGGCAAGGGCTTGTCGCCGCCCGCATCCAGGGTGCGGATGACCAGGGGCCGTCCGTCCAACGCATCGGCGATGGCCTGATAGCGGGCCAGTTGCTCGTCCTCGGTCGGAGCGCTCTGGCGTTCGAGGAAGAGGAATTCGGTGCGCAGCAGGCCGCATCCCTCGGCGCCCCCGGCCACGGCGGGCGCGGCCTCGGCCACGTCGCCCAGATTGGCGAAGACCTCGATGCGGACGCCGTCGGCGGTGCGACAGTCCTCGGCGGCCAGGGCGCGGGCCTCGGCGCGGCGGCGGGCGCGGGCGGCGGCGGCGCTCTGGGCGCGCGCCTGCCGGGCGGCGGACGGACTGGCGACCAGGCGTCGGCCGTCGGCGTCCAGCACCACCAGGGCGCCGTCCGCGACCCGATCCAGACCCGGACCGACGGCGACCAGGGCCGGAACCCCCATGGCGGCGGCCAGGATGGCGACGTGCGAGGTCGGCCCGCCGCGCGCGGTGCACAGGCCCGCCACCTTGACCGCGTCCAGGGCGATCAGTTGGGACGGCAACAGCTCGTCGGCCAGGATGACCGAGCCGGCCCCCAGCACCCCCGGCGCGGGCGCGGCCTCGCCCGCCAGCACGGCCCGGGCCTGGCGCTCCAGAGCCCTCAGGTCGTCGGCGCGTTCAGCGGTGCGGGCGTCCCCCAGCGAACGGAACAGGGCCACGCCCCCTTGTGTCGCCGTGCGCCAGGCGAAGCCCGCGCTGCGGCCCGCCTCGACGGCCTCCTGCGCCGTGGCGAGCAGGCCGGGGTCATCGAGAAAGGCCAGGTGGGCGGCCAGGATGGCGCGACGATGGGCGCCGCCGGACGCGACCGAAGCCTCGATCCGCCCACGCACGGCGCTCAGGGCCTGCTGCAAGGCGGCCTGTTCCAACGCGACGCCGCGTCCATGTTCGGGCGTCTCGATCTCGGCCTGACGCAGGCGCACCGCGCGGCCGATAACCAGACCCGGCGCCGCCGTGACGCCCGAGAAGATCAGTTCGCCGTCTTCACCGGCGGCCGGCCCGGTCTGTGCGACAGGCGGTTCGGCGGCGGGCGCGGCATGAACGGCCTCCCCGCCCTCGCCCAGACCCGACGCGATCAGGGCGACGACGGCCTCCAGCGCCGCCTCGGCCTGCCGACCGCTGGCGCTGACGATCAATTCATCGCCGTCCTTGAGGCCCAGGGTCATCATGGCGGTCAGGCTGACCGCATCGGCGCTGCGCTCGCCCAGGGTCAGGCGGACACGGGCGTCAAAGCCCCTGGCGGCGGCGGCCAGTCGCGAGGCCGGACGGGCGTGCAGACCGTGCGGCAAAGGCGCGCGCACCGTGCGGGTCAGGCCCGCCTCGCCCTCGTCCGGCGAGGGTTCCGCGACCGCGACCTGACGCACGGCCATGATCGGCTCGCCTGCAGCCACCAGACGGTTCAGCGGCATCAGGCGAAGTTCGCCCTCGCTGGTCAGCAGGACGGGCGAAATCAGGCTCTTGGCGCCCGATGCGATCACGTCGAGGTCCAGGGTCAGCAGCAGGTCGCCGGCCTTCACCCGCGCGCCCTCGGCGACGTGGGCGGTGAAACCCGCGCCGTTCAGGCTCACCGTCTCCAGCCCCAGGTGGATCAGGATTTCCGCGCCCTGGTCCGAGCGGACGCTGACGGCGTGGCCGGTGCGCGCCAGACTCGACACCACCCCGTCGAAGGGCGCGCGGACCGTCAAACCGGTCGGATCAATGGCCAGCCCCTCCCCGACCATGCGCCCGGCGAAGGCGGCGTCCGGGACTTCGTCCAGGGCGCAGACCCAGCCGTCGATCGGCGCATGAACGGTCAGTTCGGCCGCCATCAGTCTTCCTCGCGCTTGGCGGGATCGGAGACGCGGACCCAGTCGACGCCCCACATCGGGTCCAGTTCCTTCTGCGTGAACTTCAGGCAAAGGTCGTGCTGACCGGCGCGGGCCGGAAGCTGACCTGACAGGGTGGTGATCCCGTCGTTGCCGGCGGCCTCGGCCAGCGGAAGGATCAGGGCCGGCTCGCCCTCGCAGCCGTCGATGCGGACCTCCAGTTCGCCCGCCGGGGTGCGCGGCGCGCCTAGGCGGATCTTGTCGCGGTCTGCGCCGATCTGGAAGTTGAAGGGCACCTGACCCACGGCGGCTTCGAAGCGCAGCCCCCTGGTCAGGTCCGCCGACTGATAGATCCAGCAGGGGTTGAGGATGTCCATCAGCAGGGCCGGACGCTCGCCCTCCAGCGGAGCGTCGTCGATCAGCGACAGCGGCAGGGCCGCGCTGCACAGCTTCATCTGATGATCATAGCGCCGCTCGCCGTCCGGCGGCGTGGGGGCAGGCGTCTCGCTCAGGCCGATGGTCGCATAGTCGACGCCCAGGGCGCGATAGCGGGCCAGTTGCGGGTCCAGACGCTTGCGGAAGTCGGCGAAGTCCATCCGCGCGTGCGGGGTCCAGGCCATTTCCGCCAGGGCCGAGATGCGGGGGAAGGCCTGATACTCGACCCGGTCCTCGGTCCGCATGTGTTCGGTGAAAAGGTTGCCCTGCACCCCCAGGACGCGCCGCGCCTGCTCCGGAGTCAGGACGTCCGGAGTCGGGTCGAAGCTGTAAACGTCCCGCAGGGTCGAGGTGAAGCCGCGTCCCGGCGAGCCGTCATCGGCGCTCTGGCGGTTGTCGAGATAGAGGACCGGCGCCGGCGACATGACCGTGTCATGGCCCAGACGCGCCGCCTCGACGGCGCCCTCGACCCCGCGCCACGACATGACGCTGGCGTTGGGATTGATGCCGCCCTCGAGGATTTCATCCCAGCCGATCATGCGCCGGCCGTGGTCGTTCAGGCGTTTCTCCAGACGGGCGACGAACCAGGACTGCAGCTTCTCCTCGTCGACCAGACCCAGTTCGCGCATCCGCTCCTGCACGCGGGGCGAGGCCTTCCACTGATCCTTGACCGCCTCGTCGCCCCCGATGTGGACGTATTCCGAGGGGAAGAGAGCGACCACCTCGTCCATGACGTTCTCGAAGAAGACCAGCGTGGCCTCCTCCACGTTGAACAGGGTGGGATAGACGCCCCAGTCGGCGGGCACGGCCGGGACGGCGGCGCCGGGCACGTCGGTCACGCCCAGTTCGGGATAGGCGGCGATCGCCGCGCTGGCGTGGCCGGGCACGTCGATCTCGGGCACCACGACGATGTTGCGCGCCGCCGCATAGGCGACGATGTCGAGCACCTGGTCCTGGGTATAGATTCCGCCGTAGAGACGCGGACGGCCCGTGGCCGGGTCGATGTCCTTCTGCGCCGCCGCGCCCGCATGGACGCGCCAGCCGCCGACCTCAGTCAGCTTCGGATAGCGCTTGATCTCCAGCCGCCAGGCCTGGTCATCCGTCAGATGCCAGTGGAAGACGTTGAGCTTGTGCAGGGCCATCCAGTCGATGAAGCCCTTGATGAACTCCGGCGACTGATAGTGACGGGCGGAATCCAGCATGACCCCGCGCCAGCCGAAGCGCGGCGCGTCGGAGATGGCCACGGCGGGAATGGTCGCCGCCCCCTGCCCCGCCTCGACGGTGGCCAGTTGCCACAGGCTGATGGAGCCGTATAGAAGCCCGCCGAAGTCGCCCGCCGTGATGACCGCGCTGCGCGGGGTCACGTCCAGACGATAGGCGTCGGCGGCGATTTCAGAGGCGCGACGGAAAACGACGGCGCCGGGTGCGATCTCGCCTTCGCGAACCGTCAGGTTCATGCCGCGCGTGCGCTGCATCAGGTCGGCGAAATAGGTCGCCGCGCGCAGGGCCTCAGCGTCTCCGTGTGGGACGATCAGGACCGTGCCCTCGCCCAGGTCAAACACGCCCTGGGTCGGGGGCACGACGGCGGGACGCGGGATCACCGACCCGGCAGGCGTTTCAGCCAAGGCGACGGTAGCCGAAGCCAAGGCCGCCATCAGGGCCGCAACGGACATCAGCCGCGGGGCATGCGCCCTCGATCGAACCACCTGGATCATACGCAGTCTCGCATCAAAAAAGCGCGCGGGACGAAGACGCCCCGCGCCAGTCTGGCCTCAGGAGAGAGCCTTGGCGATAGGCGGAACGGGGGATGGCGAATGCCGTCCCCCGAACCTCGCGTCCTAGAACTCGACGCTGAGCGTCGCCATCAGCTTGCGGCCGGTGCGATAGACGCCGCGCGGCAGGCTGACCGTATTGGCGTAGGCGTAGTATTCGCTGTCGAGCAGGTTCTGACCCGAAACCGTCAGGCTGACGCTTTCGTTGAAGGCATAGGCCGCCGTGGCGTCGAGGCCCGTGTAGGCGCGGACATACATGTTGTCGCCGCGATCCACGCCGGTGAAATACTTCGACCGCCAAGTGTAGGTCATGCGCGCCGAGAAGGCGCCGGCCTCAAAGAAGGGACTGATGTTGACCTGGTGCTTCGAGTTGAAGGGCAGGTCCTGACCGTTGTCGGCGCTGCCGTCGACGTAGGTGTAGTTGGCCAGCAGGCCCAGGCCATAGGCGTAGTTCTGCTGATAGGCGAAGGTCGCGCCCTTCAGGTCGGCCGAACC
>JALAGW010000326.1 GCA_022712235.1 Brevundimonas sp.
GCCTGCTGGCGCTGTCCGGCGGCGACTGGCTGGTGACTGACATAGGCGGTTGGCAGGCTGGGCGGGGTTCGATCTGGCGGCTGTCGTTCGCACCGGACGGATCGGCCCGCTGGCGCAGACTGGCCCAGGGCCTGTCCATGCCGCACACCGTGGCGCGCGGGCCGGCGGGCCGCATCTATGTGTCCGAGATGAACCGCATCCTGACGCTGGACCCCGACGCCGCCGACGCACAGGCCAGCGTTCGCACGGTGATCGGCGACCTGCCGGACAACCGGCTGCACGACAATCGCCACCCCCTGTCCAGCTTCGTCTTCGACGGGAACGGCGACCTGCTGGTCAATGTCGGGGCGCCCAGCGACCGCTGTCTGGATGCGGCGGGCAAGCCGAAGGCGGATGCGCGCGGGGCCTGCGTCGAGGACGCCGCGACGGCCCAGGTGCGGCGCCACGCCTATCTGGGGAATGGGCGCTGGGCCGAGGAGAGCAGCGTCTTCGCCAGCGGGCTGAGGAACTCCATCGCCCTGGTGCGGCACCCGTCAGGAACGGTGCTTCAGGCCGAGAACTCGGTCGATCTGGAGACGCCGGAACATCCGTTCGACGAGGTGAACGTCCTGATGCAGGGGCGGCATTACGGCTGGCCCTATTGCGTCGACCTGGCCACGCCCCTGCCGGGCTGGCCCGCGCGTCAGGCGCGCTGCAATGAGCGCGATCGGCCCGTCGCCCTGTTGCCGCCGCACGCGGCGCCGCTGGACCTGATCTATTACGAGGGGGCGATGTTCCCCGAACTTCAGGGGCGATTGCTGATGACCTGGCACGGCTTTCGCCGTACGGCCGGGCGCATCGTGGCGGTCGAGACCGATGAGGCGGGCCGGCCCCTGACCGACATCGGCGGGCGTTACGCCCTCTATCCGCGCGGGGCTCTGTCCTATCCGGCCGGGGCGCCCAGCGTGAACGGCAAGGTGCTGACCCCCGGCTGGGACAGGATCGCCGGGCGTCATCCGCGCGGCTCGCCGGTGGTCATGGCGGTCGCCGCCGACGGCTCGATCTGGGTCACGGATGACCGAAGCCGGGCGATCCTGAGGATCGCCCGGCCCTAGGCTTCAGTCTTCTGCGGTTCAGCCCTCGGTGCGGGCGTCGCGCTTGGCCAGGACGCGCAGGCGCAGGGCGTTCAGCTTGATGAAGCCGGCGGCGTCCTTGTGGTCATAGGCCTGGACGCCTTCCTCGAAGGTCACCAGGTCCTGGTCGTAGAGGCTGTAGGGGCTCTCGCGGCCGATGACCGTGGCGTTGCCCTTGTAGAGCTTGACCCGGACCGTGCCCGAGACCTTCTCCTGCGACTTGTCGACGGCGGCCTGCAGCATCTCGCGCTCGGGCGAGAACCAGAAGCCGTTGTAGACGAGGTGGGCGTATTTGACCGCCAGTTCGTCCTTCAGGTGCATGGCGCCGCGATCAAGCGTGATGGACTCGATGCCGCGGTGGGCGGCCAGCAGGATGGTCCCGCCGGGAGTCTCATAGACGCCGCGCGACTTCATGCCGACGAAGCGGTTCTCGACCAGGTCCAGACGGCCGATGCCGTTGTCGTGGCCGTACTGGTTCAGGGCGGTCAGCAGGGTCGCCGGGCTCATGGCCTCGCCGTTGATCGAGACGGCGTCGCCCTTTTCGAAGCCGATCTTGATGACCGTGGCCACGTCCGGGGCGGCTTCCGGCGAGATGGTGCGCTGGTGCACGAACTCGGGAGCCTCGACGGCGGGGTCTTCCAGCACCTTGCCCTCGGACGAGGAGTGCAGAAGGTTGGCGTCGACCGAGAAGGGGGCCTCGCCGCGCTTGTCCTTGGAAATCGGGATCTGGTGCTTCTCGGCGAAGTCCAGCAGGGCTTCGCGCGAACGGAACGCCCACTCGCGCCAGGGCGCGATGACGTGGATGTCGGGGTTGAGGGCGTAGTAGCCCAGCTCGAAGCGGACCTGGTCGTTGCCCTTGCCGGTGGCGCCGTGACAGACGGCGTCGGCGCCCAGCTGGCGGGCGATCTCGATCTGGCGCTTGGCGATCAGCGGACGGGCGATCGAGGTGCCGAGCAGGTATTGGCCCTCATAGAGGGCGTTGGCGCGGAACATGGGGAAGACGAAGTCGCGCACGAACTCTTCGCGCAGGTCGTCGATGAAGATGTTCTCGGGCTTGATGCCCAGCTTCAGCGCCTTTTCCTTGGCCGGGGCCAGCTCTTCGCCCTGGCCCAGGTCGGCGGTGAAGGTGATGACCTCGGCGCCGTATTCCTCCTGCAGCCACTTCAGGATGATCGACGTGTCCAGCCCGCCCGAATAGGCGAGGACGACTTTCTTGGGGGCGGGCGAGGTCATGGGTCGAAAAATCCTTTCGGGCCGCGGGGAGGCGTGTCTGGCGCGCTTAAAGGACCAGACGCCCCCTGATGCAAGGGCATGATTGTGTCGTGAGGCGCAGATATGAAAAAGGCGCCGCGGCCGAAGCCGCGACGCCCTTCATGAGATCAGGCGATCACAGACCTCAGACGAGGGCCTTGAGCTGGTCGACCAGGTCGGTCTTTTCCCAGCTGAAGCCGCCGTCGGCGTCGGGCGTGCGGCCGAAGTGGCCATAGGCGGCGCTGCGGCGATAGATCGGCTTGTTCAGGCCCAGATGCTCGCGGATGGCGCGCGGCGAGGCGCCGCCGATCAGCCGGGGCAGCTCGGCTTCCAGCACCGCCTCGTCGATCTTGCCCGTGCCGTGCAGGTCGACGTGGACCGACAGAGGCTTGGACACGCCGATGGCGTAGCTGATCTGGATGGTGCAGCGATCGGCCAGGCCGGCGGCGACCACGTTCTTGGCCAGGTAGCGGCAGGCGTAGGCGGCCGAACGGTCGACCTTGGTCGGGTCCTTGCCCGAGAAGGCGCCGCCGCCGTGCGGGGCTGCGCCGCCGTAGGTGTCGACGATGATCTTGCGGCCGGTCACGCCGGCGTCGCCGTCAGGCCCGCCGATGACGAAGGTGCCGGTCGGGTTGATGTGCCACTCGGTCTCGTTGGTGATGAAGCCGGCGGGCAGCACCTTCTCGACATAGGGTTTGACGATGGCCGCGACC
>JALAGW010000040.1 GCA_022712235.1 Brevundimonas sp.
AACATGTTCGGCGGCGGCCGCGACACCCTGCCGACCATCGTGGTCATGCTGCCGATGACCATCGTCTTCTTCATCTCGGCCCTGGCCGAGACCAACCGCCCGCCCTTCGATCTTCCCGAAGCGGAGTCGGAACTGGTGGCCGGTTATCAGGTCGAATATTCCTCGACGCCCTACCTGCTGTTCATGATCGGCGAATACGCCAACATCGTCTTCATGTGCGCCATGATCAGCCTGCTGTTCTGCGGCGGCTGGAATCCGGGCTTTCCGACCGACTTCCTCGACAGCTGGCCGACCTTCCTAGCCAACCTGTTCTACTTCCTGGTCCTGGCGACCAAGATCGTCTTCTGGTTCTTCATGATCGCCCTGGTGAAGGCCTTCGTGCCTCGCTACCGCTACGATCAGCTGATGCGTTTGGGCTGGAAGATCTTCCTGCCGGCTTCGCTGGTGGCCGTGGTGGTCGTGGCGGCCTGGCGTGTCTTCGCGGTGGGCGCGTGATGGGCGTTCGCGCCACATCACTGCTTGCGCTGGCCTTCGCCGCCGGCCTGTCGGCCTGCACCTTCAAGCCGATCGAGCCGGCTGCGCCTGAAAGCGCGGCGGCTCGGATGGATCGCGTCGAACGCGACCGTCGGGACGAGGCGGACAAGCGGGCCTATTGCCAGCGTCTGTCGCGCGACGATCCGCGTTTCGACCGCGACGACTGCAGGCGGCAGGTGGGCGGATGAAACAGGCTGTCGTCATGATGATCGCCCTGGCCGCGCCCTTGCTGGCGTCGGCCTGTGCGCCGTATGAGGCCGATCCGGTCTCGGTCTATCAGTGGGAACGCAAGATGGAGCAGGTGCAGCGGCAGGAAGCCGAACGCCAGCGCGTCTGTGGAACCCTCGACAAGGAAAGCGCGCGCTATCAACGCGAATGCGCCGGAGTGAAATCGTAATGCTGACCCGTATCGTTCAGGCGGCCAAGGGCGCGATGCTGACCGACGTGTTCGGCGCCGTCGGCCTGTCGCTGAAATACATGGCCAAGCCCAAGGCCACCGTGAACTATCCGTTCGAGCGCAACCCGCAGTCGCCGCGTTTCCGTGGCGAACACGCCCTGCGCCGCTATCCGAACGGTGAAGAGCGCTGCATCGCCTGCAAGCTGTGCGAGGCCATCTGCCCGGCGCAAGCCATCACCATCGAGGCCGAACCGCGCGCCGACGGCAGCCGTCGCACGACCCGCTACGACATCGACATGGTCAAGTGCATCTACTGCGGCCTGTGCCAGGAGGCCTGCCCGGTGGACGCCATCGTCGAGGGACCGAACAGCGAGTTCGCCACCGAGACGCGCGAAGAACTGCTCTATGACAAGGCCCGACTGCTGGACAACGGCGACCGCTGGGAACGGCTGATCGCGAAGAATCTGGAACTCGACGCTCCGTATCGCTAAACCGAGCCGCGATTCCGCCACGGGATCGCTGCGCAAGACTTTGAAGGGGGCTTTGTCCCACCCATGCTGCAAGGCATAGCGTTTTATCTTCTGGCGACGGTCGCCGTGGTCTCGGGCCTTCTGGTCGTGACCGCGCGCAATCCCGTGCATTCCGTTCTGTGGCTGATCCTCAGCTTCTTCTCGGCCGCCGGCCTGTTCGTCCTGCTGGGCGCAGAGTTCCTGGCCATGCTGCTGGTGGTCGTCTATGTCGGCGCCGTCGCGGTGCTGTTCCTGTTCGTGGTCATGATGCTGGACGTCGATTTCGTCCGCCTCCGCGAAGGTTACGCCCGTTACCTGCCGCTGGCGGGTATCGTCGCCGGCGTGCTGTTGGCCGAGATGATCATGGTGTCGATCACCGTGGTGCAGGGCGGGGCCGCCAGGTCGGCCATCGCCCCTGTCGTTGCGGGCGCTGACGCCAGCAACATCGAGACCATCGGCCGCGTGCTCTACACGGACTACGTCTACTTCTTCCAGGCTGCGGGCATCGTGCTGCTGATCGCCATGATCGGCGCCATTGTCCTGACCCTGCGTCACCGCCCCGGCGTCCGCCGCCAGGACCTGGCCGCCCAGGCCAACCGCGAACGCGCCAAGGCCGTCGAGGTCAAGTCGGTCGCCACCGGCCAGGGCGTCACCCCCGAGGAGCTTCTGTGATGGACATCTCGCTCCAGCACTATCTGGCGGTCGCCGCCATGCTGTTCACCATCGGGGTGTTCGGCATCTTCGTGAACCGCAAGAACGTCATCATCATCCTGATGTCGGTCGAGCTGATCCTGCTCGCGGTGAACATCAACTTCGTCGCCTTCTCGACCTATCTCAACGATGTGTCGGGTCAGCTGATGGCCATGTTCGTCCTGACCGTCGCCGCGGCTGAAGCCGCCGTCGGCCTGGCGATCCTGGTGACCTTCTTCCGTAACCGCGGCGACATCGCGGTTGACGACGCCTCCGTGATGAAGGGCTGATCGGAACCGTGACTATCCAGACTCTCGTCACTCTCGGCGTCTTCGCTCCCCTGCTGGGGGCCATGATCGCCGGCTTCTTCGGTCGCAGGATCGGGAACATCGCCTCGCAGTCGGTCACGACCGGCCTGCTGTTCTTCTCGTGCGCGATCTCGTGGATCGTGTTCAGCCAGTGGACCTGGGGCGGGCTTGAAGCCTTCACCGTCCATATCGCGCCCTTCATCCACGTCGGCGACTTCCAGTCGAACTGGTCGATCCGCGTGGACGCCATGTCGGCCACCATGCTGATCGTGGTGACGACGGTGTCGTCGCTGGTTCACCTCTATTCCTGGGGCTACATGGCCGAGGACGACAGCCGTCCTCGTTTCTTCGCCTACCTGTCGCTGTTCACCTTCATGATGCTGGCGCTGGTGACGGCCGCCGACTTCCTGCAGATGTTCTTCGGCTGGGAAGGCGTGGGTCTGGCCTCCTATCTGCTGATCGGCTTCTGGTACAAGAAGGACACCGCCTCGGCCGCCGCCATCAAGGCCTTCGTGGTCAACCGCGTCGGCGACTTCGGCTTCCTGCTCGGCATGATGACCGTCTTCTGGATGTTCGGCACGATCGAGTTCGCCAAGCTGTTCCCGCAGATCGCCGGCAAGGCCGGTACGGGCTGGGACTTCCTCGGCCACACCTGGTCCGCTCTGGATCTGGCTGGTCTGCTGCTGTTCATCGGCGCCATGGGCAAGTCGGCCCAGTTCTTCCTGCACACCTGGCTGCCGGACGCCATGGAAGGCCCGACGCCCGTGTCGGCCCTGATCCACGCGGCGACCATGGTCACCGCCGGCGTCTATATGGGCTGCCTGCTGTCGCCGCTCTATGAGCACGCGCCGGTCGCGTCGCTGTTCATCGCCATCATCGGCGGCGTCACGGCCATCTTCGCCGCGACCGTCGGCATGATGCAGAACGACATCAAGCGCGTGATCGCCTACTCGACCTGCTCGCAGCTGGGCTACATGTTCTTCGCTGCGGGCGTGGGCGCCTATCAGCCCGCCATGTTCCACCTGTTCACGCACGCCTTCTTCAAGGCCCTGCTGTTCCTGGGCGCCGGTTCGGTGATCCACGGCATGCACCACGAGCAGGACATGCGGAACATGGGCGGCCTGTGGAAGCTGCTGCCCGTCACCTATGCGGTGATGATGATCGGCACCATCGCCATCACCGGCCTGGGTCTGCCCGGCGTCGGCGGCTTCGCCGGCTTCTACTCCAAGGACTCCATCCTCGAGAGCGCCTATGCGGCGGCGACGACCGGCCACTCGGCCGCGGGCATGTTCGCCTTCGTCATCGGCATCTCGGCGGCCCTGCTGACGGCCTACTACTCGTGGCGCCTGGTCTTCATGACCTTCCACGGCACGGCCAAGTGGAAGGAAGAAGAGGGCGCTCACCACGGCGACGCCCACGCCCATGACGCGCACGGTCACGACGACCACGCCCATGACGATCATGCGCACGACGACCACCACCATGGTCCGCTGTCGCCGCATGAGAGCCCGGCGCCCATGGTCCTGCCTCTGTTGGTGCTGTCGATCGGCGCCGTCTTCGCGGGCATGGTCTTCGCCCCGCACTTCATCGGTCACCATGAGGCTGAGTTCTGGCGCGGCGCCATCTTCGTCGGCAGCCACAACCACGTCCTGCACGAGAGCCACAACGTCCCGACCTGGGTGAAGTGGGCTCCGCTGGTTGTGACCCTGCTCGGCACCTTCGCCGCCTTCTGGGTCTATGTCCTGAAGGAAGGCGTCGCCAAACAGTGGGCCGAGCGCAAGGGTCCGCTGTGGACCTTCCTCTACAACAAGTGGTTCTTCGATGAGCTGTATGACGCCGTCTTCGTGAAGGGCGCCAAGGCGATCGGCGACTTCTTCTGGAAGATAGGCGACGTGAAGATCATCGACGGTCTGGGCCCCAATGGCGCCGCCTGGGCTTCGCTGAAATCGGGCGGCTGGCTGTCGCGCTTCCAGTCCGGTTTCGTCTACTTCTATGCATTCGTGATGCTGATCGGCGTGGCTGTGTTCCTTGCCTTCGCCATCTTCACGTGGGGAGCCTGAGCCTCGTGCCTCACATTCTGAGCATCGTCACCTTCCTGCCGCTGGTCGGCGCAGGCCTGCTGCTTCTGGCCGGCATGATGAACAAGGGCGGTCAGGACGCCGCGGCTCCGGCCGCGCGCTGGATCGCCCTGGGCACCACGCTCGTGGTGCTGGCCGTGTCCGTTCTGCTGGTGGCCCAGTTCGATCCGTCGAACCCGGCCTATCAGTTCGTTGAAAACTACGCCTGGTTCGCCGGGGCCGGTTACCACCTCGGCGTGGACGGGGTTTCGATCCTTTTCGTCCTGCTGACCGCCTTCCTGATGCCGATCTGCATCATCGCCAGCTGGAAATCGATCGAGACGCGCGTCGTCGAATACATGGTCGCCTTCCTGGTGCTGGAGACCCTGGTCATCGGCGTCTTCACGTCGCTGGACCTGTTCCTCTTCTACATCTTCTTCGAAGGCACCCTGGTGCCGATGTTCCTGATCATCGGCATCTGGGGCGGGGCCAACCGCATCTACGCCTCGTACAAGTTCTTCCTCTACACCCTGCTGGGGTCGGTGCTGATGCTGCTGGCCATGCTGTGGATGGCCCATGAGACGGGCACCACCAGCATCCCCGAGCTGAAGCAGTACGCCTTCGACCCGGCGGTTCAGCCGATCCTGTGGCTGGCCTTCTTCGCCTCCTTCGCGGTCAAGATGCCGATGTGGCCGGTCCATACCTGGCTGCCCGACGCCCACGTTCAGGCCCCGACGGCCGGTTCGGTCATCCTGGCCGGCATCCTGCTGAAGCTCGGCGGTTACGGCTTCATCCTGTTCAACCTGCCGATGTTCCCGCAGGCCTCGCAGATGTTCACGCCCCTGGTCTTCACCCTGTCGGTGATCGCCGTGGTCTATACGTCGCTGGTCGCCTTCCGTCAGACGGACATCAAGAAGCTGATCGCCTATTCGTCGGTCGCCCACATGGGCTTCGTGACCATGGGCATCTTCGCCGGCAACGACACCGGGGTGCAGGGCGCCATCTTCCAGATGCTGAGCCACGGCCTGATCTCGGGCGCGCTCTTCCTCTGCGTCGGCGTGGTCTATGACCGGATGCATACCCGCGAGATCGCCTTCTACGGCGGCCTGACCGCGCGCATGCCCTGGTACGCCGCCATCTTCCTGATGTTCACCATGGCCAACGTCGGCCTGCCGGGCACCTCGGGCTTCATCGGCGAAGTGCTGACGATGACCGGCGCCTATCAGGTCTCGACCTGGACGGCCCTGATCGCGGCGTCGGGCGTCATCTTCTCGGCGGTTTACGCCCTGACGCTGTTCCGCAACGTCATGTACGGCGAGATCAAGAACCCGGCGCTGCAGACCATCACGGACATCGACAAGCGCGAGCTGCTGATCTTCGTGCCGCTGATCGTCGGTACCATCTGGCTGGGCCTCTATCCCAACGCCGTCCTCGACTACACCGGGCCGACCGTTGAGGCCCTGACGACCGCCTATCGCGCAGCCATCGGCGGGTGAGAGCATAATGACTGATCTGTCTTCCGCCCTGAACCTCGCCGCCCCGGAACTGACCCTCGCGGTCGGCGGGCTGGTGCTGCTCATGCTCGGCGCCTTCACCGGCGAGAAGTCGACGCGCCTGATCTCGGGCCTGTCGATCCTGCTGCTGGCCGCCGCCTCGGTGCTGGCCGCGGTCGGTCCTCTGGGCACGGCCTTCAACGGCGCCTATGTGGCCGATCCGCTGGCCGTCTATGGCAAGGTCGCCATCTTCCTGTCGGCGGCTGTGGCCATCGTCCTGGGCGACGGCTGGATCCACCGCAACCGCATCGCCAAGTTCGAATTCCCGGTCCTGATCGTGCTGGCCTCGGTCGGCATGTCGATGATGGCCTCGTCGGGCGACCTGATCTCGCTCTACATCGGCATCGAGATGCACTCGCTGGCCCTCTATGTGCTGGCCGCCTATCACCGCGACAATCTGAAGGCCTCGGAAGCTGGCCTGAAGTATTTCGTCCTGGGCGCCCTGTCGTCCGGCCTGCTGCTCTACGGCGCCAGCCTGATCTACGGCTTTGCCGGTTCGATGCGCTTCGTCGACATCGCCGCCTTCGCCACCGCCAACCCCGGTCCGGGCCTGATCTTCGGCCTGGTCTTCCTGATCTGCGGTCTGGCGTTCAAGGTTTCGGCCGCGCCGTTCCACATGTGGACGCCCGACGTCTATGAAGGCGCCCCGACCCCGGTCGTGGCCCTGTTCGCTACCGCGCCCAAGATCGCCGCCATGGTCCTGATCGTCCGCGTTCTGGTCGAAGGCTTTGGCGTCGCCCACGGCCAATGGGCCCAGGTCATCATCCTGATCTCGCTGATCAGCTTCGCCGTCGGTTCGTTCGGCGGTCTGATGCAGAAGGACATCCAGCGTCTGCTGGCCTATTCGTCGATCATCAACATCGGCTACGCCCTGCTGGGCGTGGCGGCGGGCACCGAAGCCGGCGTCCAGGCCACCCTGATGTTCATGACCCTCTATGTCATCGACCAGTTCGGCTTCTTCGCCGTCCTGCTGTCGCTGAGCCGCAACGGTCGTCCGATCCGCAAGATCGCCGATCTGGCCGGTCTGAAGAAGGATCGTCCGCTTACGGCGGTGGCCCTGACCATCCTGTCGCTTTCGGCTGTCGGCATTCCGCCGATGTCGGGCTTCTGGGGCAAGTTCTTCGTCTTCGGCGCCGCCGCCGACGCGGGCTACTGGATGGCCGGCGCCGCCGGTCTGGTCGCCTCGGTCGTGGCCGGCTTTTACTATCTG
>JALAGW010000327.1 GCA_022712235.1 Brevundimonas sp.
CCCGCCCCCAACCCTCCCATAACACTTTCTTCGGCTCCCCCCCTCTACCCTCCCGTCTGGGGGGGTTGTGGGGGCCCGGCCCTTTTTTTCCAAATCCCCGCCCCCCGTCCCCGCCCCGCCCGGGGGCCCGCCTGTCTCTAGAATGCGGATTCGCCCCGATCGCCTGCTCGCCTTGTCATCGGCGGTGCGTTGGCACTAGGAAGGGGCTCGTTCCTTGGAAAGATACTCAGCGTTTGCTCGCGCCATTTGATCCTGATCAGCCAAACGCGATCCCGCTGGTGCAGGCGGACTTGCGCGGCCGTCGCTTTCTGATCGTCACCGCGCCGTTCGGCGGTTTCGGGCGTTTTCTGGCCCAGGCCGTTGCGGCGCGCGGCGGCGAAGCCATGCGCATGATCTTCAACGCCGGCGACCTGTTGACCTGGCGTCGGGAAGGCGGCCTGGCGTTTCGCGACGACGTCCGGCGCTGGCCCGCGCGCGTGCGCGAACTGGCGAACGAGTTTACCGACATCATCGTCTTCGGTGAGGGCGGCCCCTATAATCAGGGGGTTCTGGCCCAGGCCGACACCCTGAACGCTCGCGTCTGGGTGCTCGAGAACGGCTATTTTCGTCCCGACTGGATCACTCTGGAACGGAACGGCGTCAACGGCTCCAGTCGCCTGCCGCGAACCGCTGAAGGCTATGCCGGACCCGTCCCGGCGCTGCCGCTGACGCGTCCGGTCGGCAAGATCCTGCCGCACCACGTCTTCAACATCAGCCTCTATCACGCGATCGGGTCTTTGGGCTGGGCGGCGTTTCCGCGCTATAGGCACCCCTACACGGTCTCGCCCTGGCGGCAGTTTCTGGGTCACGTCCGCCGCTATTTCAGCCTGGCGACCAGTCCCAAGCAGTCCTGCGACGCCGACGTCATCCGCGCGCGCGGCCCCTTCTTCATCGCCTGTCTGCAACGCGAAGGCGACGCGCAACTTCTTCGCTATTCTTCCTATGCCGACAACATGGCCTTCCTGGCCGAGGTGATGGGCAGTTTCGCCCGTCATGCGCCCAAGGATTGCCGCCTGGTGGTCAAGAACCACCCTCTGGACCCAGGCCTGTCGGACCTGGCGCACATGACCCGTTGCCTGGCGGTCGAGCGCGGCCTGGACGGGCGTGTCGATTTCATCGACGGCGGCAATCTGGCGCAGCTGTGCCGTGCATCGCGCGGCATGGTGGTCAACAATTCCAGCGCGGCCTTGTCGGCTCTGGGCTTCCGCACCCCGGTCAAGGTTCTGGGCGAGGCGTTTTTTGACTTCGAAGGGCTGACCGATCAGCAGCCGATGGATGCCTTCTGGGGCGCGCCGGTCGCCGCCGATCCGGCGCTGTTCACCGCCTTCCGCGCCCACGTGATCGCGCGCAGCCAGATCAACGGCAACTATCACGAGCCCCGCGCCATCCGGCCGACTGCGGGTCTGATCGCCGACGCCTTCGCCTTGCGCGCGGACCAGAACGCCTCTCTGAGCGTGTGATGACAACCGTCCACAGGGGTGTGGCGTTATGGCAACCCCGGAGGGCTGTCATATCACTGTCACATGACTGTCGCCCAACCTTCCCGCAGCGGCCTTAAGGCCCAGCCCATCTCGACAGGCGTCATTGGCCTGCCGCGCATGGCGCTCCGCCTTCATCACTGGGGATACAGACAGATGACCACCCGCAAACAGCTGTTCTGGGCGACGACCGCCCTGATGAGCGGCGTTCTCATGGCCGGCGCCGCTTCGGCCCAGTCGACCGGTACGGCCGCCGTTGAAATCGGCGAAGTCGTCGTCACCGGCCAGCGCGGCCCGCGCAACATCGACGGCGCCATCGTGGCTGAAACCGTCGGCAAGTCGCGCTCGACGGTTACGTCGGAGTTCATCGAGACCCAAGCCGCTGGCCAGACGATCAACGAAGTTCTGAACCTGGTTCCGGGCATGAGCTTCACCAACAACGACGCCTACGGTTCGTCGGGCGGCAACATCCGTCTGCACGGCTTCGACGGCCCGCGCATCTCGCAGACCTTCGACGGCATGCCGCTGAATGACTCGGGCAACTACTCGCTCTATTCGAACCAGCAGCTGGACAGCGAACTGATCGGCACGGCTTCGGTCAACACCGGCACGACCGACGTTGACTCCCCGACGGCCTCGGCTTCGGGCGGCACGATCAACATGAGCTCGATCAATCCGATGACCGAGTTCGGCGGTCGCATCAAGACGTCGCTCGGCGACAACGACTTCCGTCGCGTGTTCGCCCAGGTGGACTCGGGCGAGTTCGGCCCGTGGGGCACGCGCGCCTGGCTGGCCTATTCGGATCAATCGTACGACAAGTACAAGGGTCAGGGCGACCTGAACAAGATCCAGTACAACTTCAAGGTCTTCCAGCCGCTGCGCGACAACGGCGACTTCGTCTCGCTGGCCGGTCACTGGAACCGCAACCGCAACAACAACTATGCGGACCTGCAGCTGCAGCGTAACGCTGACGGTTCGGCCAGCCTGGCCAACGGCGTGACCTGGGACAGCGACTTCGACACCAAGTACAATCTCCCGACGCCGTGCCTGGATGCGAACAAAAACCCGATCGCCGGTGCTCAGTGCGACACCAACTCCAACCGCTTCTGGGCTCTGCGCCAGAACCCGTCGGACACCGGCAACCTTCGCGCCCAGTCGCGATTCACCCTGCGTGACGGCCTGATCTTCACCTTCGATCCGTCGTTCCAGTACACCCTGGCCACCGGTGGTTCGGGTCAGTACGTCCTGTCGGAAACTGATCGTACGATCCGCGGCTCGAAGACCACGGGCGGCGTTGACCTGAACGGCGACGGCGACATCCTGGACAGCGTGCGCGTCCACTCGACCAACAACACCCACACCCAGCGCTATGGCATCAGCTCGTCGCTGATCTGGAAGCTGTCGGATACGCAGACCCTGCGCGGCGCCTACACCCTGGACCATGCGCGTCACCGTCAGACGGGCCTTAACAGCCTTATCGATTTTTCGAACCCGACCGAGCCGCGCTTCTTCGATCCGTTTGCTGGCCTGCGCGACGAGGAGCACCGCATTTACAATCTGGACGGTTACGAAATTCGCTCGCGTGATCGCCTGTCCTACGCCATCCTGAACCAGTTCGCGGTTGAATACGCCGGTCGCTTCCTGGAAGACACCCTGCGCGTCAACGTCGGCGTCCGCGCGCCCTTCTTCAAGCGCGAGATGAACCAGAACTGCTACTCGCAATCGAAGAGCAGCTCGGTCGTCTGCTCGACCGAAACCGCAGTCAAGCAAGCGGACGGCACCTACAAGCTCGGCACCCGCAGCCAGAGCTACATCGCGCCCTATTCGCGTGAAGTCGAGTTTGACGACATCCTGCCGAACGTGAACGTCAGCTGGAACTTCACAGGCGCTCACTGGGTCTATGGTTCGTTCGCCCAGTCGCTGACCCTGCCGCGCACCGATAACCTGTACACCGTCTTCTTCGACACGGACGGCGACATCACCTCGCCGATCACCGAGCCGGAAAAGACCACCACCTACGACTTCGGCTATCGTTACCAAACCGGCACGCTGATCGCCTCGGCCAACGTCTGGTACACCAAGTTCGATAACCGCATCGTGTCGCGTTACGACCAGGACCTGGGCGTTTCGTTCGACTCGAACGTGGGTGACGTCGATCTGTACGGCTTCGACTCGCAAATCGGCTGGTCGCCGGTCGAAGGTCTGTCGCTCTACGCCACGGCTTCGTACACGGACTCGGAAATCGCCAACGACTATCTGGATGGCACCACGGTCATCAAGACTGGCGGCAAGTCGCTGACGGAAACCCCGGACTGGACCTTCGGTGGTCGCGTCCAGTACGAAACCGGCCCGCTGCAAGTCGGCGCCCAGGTCAAGTACACGGGCGAGCGCTGGGTCACCGACGAGAACGACCTGTACACCGAGGCCTATACGGTCGTGAACGCCGACGCCAAGTTCGACCTGGGCTACTTCGGTTACAAGAACTCCAGCCTGGCCCTGCGTGTCGTCAACCTGCTGGACGAGAAGTACTTCGGCTCGATCTCGGGCGCCTACAATGCCTCGCGCAGCACCTATGCCTACCGCGGCGCTCCGCGCACCCTGCAAGCCACGGTTACCTACGCCTTCTAAGACTAGCTGACTTCAGCTTGAGAGACAGGGAAGGGCGGTCCGGGAACGGGCCGCCCTTTCTCTGTTTGCGGGCCTATCGCGCATACGGCTGCTTGAGGCGCATTCCGGTGGGCTGTGGCTGTGGCTGTGGCTGCGGCCCGTGGCCCTGCAAACATTGAACCGGGGGGCGTCTCGGCCTATCTGGCGCGGTCTGCCTTTCTCCGTTCGGATCGACCTCGCCCATGACCTCGCCCCTGACCTTGGCCATCCCCGCCGAATGGACGCCGCACCGGGCCATTTGGGTCGGCTGGCCCAGCCATCCCGAGCTGTGGGGCGAGTATTTCGCCCAGGCCCAGGACGAGGTCGAGGCTCTGGTCCGCGCCCTGGCCGGTCCGGGCCGTGAACAGGTCAAGTTGATGGTCGGCAATGACGAGGCCCTGCCGGGCGCCCGTGCGCGTCTGGACGGCATCGACGGGGTCGAGGTCGTGGCCGCGCGCTTCGGCGACATCTGGCTGCGCGACACCGGTCCGATCTTCAACGCGGGCTCGAAGACGGCCCAGGCCTTCGGCTTCAACGGCTGGGGCGGCAAGTACGACTATCCGCACGACGACGAGGTCGCCGATCAGATCGCCGAGTTTTCCGGCGTGGCGACGACGCGTCATGACTTCATCCTCGAAGGCGGCGCCCTGGACCACGACGGCGAGGGCACGGTCCTGACCACCCGCCAGTGCCTGCTGAACAAGAACCGCAACAAGACCTGGACCCAGGCCGACGCCGAGGCCGCCCTGGCCGCCTCGGTCGGCGCCAGGGTGGTGGTCTGGCTGGGCGATGGCCTGCTGAACGACCACACAGACGGCCACGTCGACAACCTCGCCCGCTTCGTCGCGCCGGGGGTGGTGGCCTGCCCCATCGCCTTTGGCCGCAAGGACCCGAACGCCGAGGTCTATGACGAGACCGCCCGCTTGCTGTCGGAAACCACCGACGCCATGGGCCGCAAGCTCAAGGTGCTGCGCATCCCGTCGCCCGGCCTGGTGCTGGACGCCGACGAGCGTCCGGTGCCGGCCAGCCACATGAACTTCCTGATCGGCAACGGCGCCGTCGTGGTGCCGACCTATGGCGACGATACGGCCGCCCGTCTGGCCGGTGAGGCCCTGGCCACCGTCTTCCCTGACCGCGAAATCGTCCTGTCGCCGTCGAACGCCGTCCTGACCGGCGGCGGATCCTTCCACTGCATCAGCCAGCAGGAGCCCGCGTAAAGATGACCCGCACCATCTCGGTCGCCGCCCTCCAGACCTCGTACGGCGAGGACATGCAGGCCAATATCGACAAGACCATCGGCCTGATCCGTCAGGCGGCGGCCAGGGGTGCGCAGGTCATCCTGCCGTCCGAGCTGTTCCAGGGGCCCTACTTCTGCGTGACGCAGGAGGAGCACTGGTTCGCCACCGCCTATCCGTGGCGCGAGCATCCGGCCGTGGTCCAGCTGCGGCCGGTGGCCAAGGAACTGGGCGTGGTCATCCCCGTCTCGATCTTCGAGAAGGAAGGGCCACACTATTTCAACTCGATGGTCATGCTGGATGCCGACGGGGAGGCCCTGGGCGTCTATCGCAAGAGCCATATCCCTGATGGTCCCGGCTATCAGGAGAAGTACTACTTCCGTCCCGGCGACACCGGCTTCAAGGTCTGGAGCACGCGCTTCGGGCGCATCGGCGTCGGCATCTGCTGGGATCAGTGGTACCCCGAGGCCGCACGCGCCATGGCCCTGCAGGGCGCCGACATCCTGATGTATCCGACCGCCATCGGCTCGGAGCCGCATGACGCGACCCTGGACACCGCCGCCCCCTGGCAGCGCGCCATGCAGGGCCACGCCGTGTCCAACGCCATACCGGTCGTCGCCGCGAACCGCATCGGCCACGAAACCCTGACCGAGGCGGGTCAGACCTTCTACGGCCACTCCTTCATCGCCGACCATCGCGGCGATCTGGTCGAGAGCCTGACGGGCGAGGAGGGGGTGCTGGTCCACGCCTTCGATCTCGACTTCCTGGATCAGTATCGCGCCGCCTGGGGCTTCTTCCGCGACCGCCGTCCTGAACTCTACGGCCCGCTGGCTGCCGGTCGTCCGGCCTAGTCAGCGACGCGTGTTCCGCGCCACGACATTGCCCGTGGCGCGGTCCCTGTCATCGAGACTGCTGCCCCAGGGATAGCCGCGATCCGCGCTGCAATAGGATCGGCGGCCTTCGCGCGCCCCGACCACGACCAGCCGGGGTCGCAGCCATGAAGCGCTCGAAAAGACATTGTCCGTGATCTGATTATCTGAAGGCGTCTGGTGCCGGATCACGCCCCGCTCGCCGCAGTTCCGATAGAGGAAGATTCCCGGCCGTCCGCCGAGCGTGAAGCGGTTGCCGACGATGCGGTTGCGGGCCGCGCCGTCGACGGCGACCATTTCGCGGCCGGTCCGGACGGCGATGGTGTTGTCCTCGATCCGGTTGTCGGCGCTCTCGGCATCCAGATAGAGAGCGGTGGCGTCGCTGCGGCCCGAGAGGGTCGAGTTCGTCAGGCTGAGCCATGTTACGCCGGGACCGACGTAGAGGGGGATGGAGCCGGTCCCGACGATGGTGACGCGGTCCAGTTCAATATGCGACGGGGCTGCCGCCTGAGCCGCCGCCGTATGCGCTGCGGTGCGTGATGAGGCCCGCAGGTCGTCATAGCCGCCGTCCGCCCCCATGCCCCAGACGCGCACGGCGCCGTGGATGACGCAATTCTGGATGCGGATGTCGGCGGGGCGGCTCCAGTGTGCGGCGGTGATTCGACGTGACCAGATGGCGATGGTGGGCTGGCGGGTGGTGGTCGCGGCGCCGGGGCGTCCGACTGTCCCGCCCTGGCAATCCAGCCCGGCGCCCGAGGCCTCGGCGCCTTCGATCAGCAGGGGGCGGGTGATGCTCTGGCCCGACCTCAGCGCGGCGCGGCAGGTCAGGCGATAGGGCGTCATGACTTCGGCGGTCAGTTCGCCCAACTCAGCGGCGGCGCAGGGGCGAGCGGCGGGCAGGGTCCAGGTCTCGGAGGCGGCATTCAGCCACAGGGCCGCCAGCCAGGCCGTCATCAGGGCAGGGGCGTGGCCAGGGCCAGACGCTCAGACGCGCAGCCGGGGCTGGTCAGGCCCGCGGCGCGGGCGGCGGCCAGTTCGGCGCGGGCGGCGGCCAGGTCGGCGTCGAAGCCGGGCGTGGCGGCGGCGGCGTCGAACACGGCCTTGCCCAGGACCTCGCCGGCGGCGACGTCGCTGGGATAGTGCATCCCGCAGACCAGTCGGCTGAGGCCCATCTCATGGGCGATGCGTCGGACCTCGGGCGCGCGGTCCGGCTCGAGCGCCGCGAAGGCTTCGCCATAGACGGCCGCGACCGTGGAACTGCCCGAGGGGTAGGAGGCGCTCTTGCGCCCGGCCTCGCTGACGCGCTGGCAGGGACGGCGTTCGGGATCGTCGCCGACCGGGCGGGGCCGGAAGCCGCGCGCCTTGACCAGTTCGGCGGCGGCGTCGGAGTCCTCGAACAGCCGCTGCATCAGCCGGTTCAGGTTCGGCGTCGCGGCCGAGCCGAGACGGACGCCGAGCACGCAGTCGAAATGCTGCAGGGCCAAGGGCGGGCGCAGTTCGGCGTGGGCGGTGGCCAGCAGCCAGCGGTCGCTGTCTTCCAGCGTCCTGAATCGGTTGGAACGCGCCTTGTCGGCCAGATCGGTCGGCGACCCGGCGG